>JAQWBQ010000098.1 GCA_028706295.1 Bacteroidales bacterium | reverse complement strand
TCGCGATCACATAATCGGTTTCAAAGCGTCTCTGAATACCGGTAGCCATCTCCTCGACCGTCGCCTGACTCACGGCGCCATGCTTTTGAAGCGTTTCAGGAAGCACTCCGGCCAGCTCGCTCTTAATGTCGTTGGCATATGCTATTACCGAGCCTTTAAAATAAGCGGAACTACCGGGCACCGAAGTAATCAGATGCGCGATATACCCTCCTGTGCAGCTTTCGGCAGTTGCCAGGGTAGCTCCTTTCCCATTAAGTAACCTGCCTACGATATCTTCAAGGGTATCCGTATCGTATCCAAAAACATGCTCTGTGATAAGCGACTCCAGTTTTGCCGACTGTTCTTCGATTTCTTTCCTGATCTGCGCTTCATCCTTTCCCATGCCGGTGATCCGGAGCCTGACGATTCCCGGTTGCGGGAGGTAGGCGAGCTTAAGATGGGTGGGAAGGTCATTTTCCCATTTCTCAATTCTCGCTGCTAAAAATGATTCACCGATTCCCTGGGTCAGAATCGTTTTATGACAGATGAAAGGGGTTTGAAAAGTATTTTTCAATGCAGGGATCACATGATCGGTCATCATGGCTTTCATCTCAAAAGGGACCCCGGGCATGGAAACAAAGACCGTTGTACCCTGTGCTCCTTCTCGTTTCTCAAACCACATTCCGCGTGCAGTACCGTTCGGATTGGGCAGCGTCAGGCAAGCTTCCGGGAGCATGGCCTGCTGGCGGTTCAGTTCGGTCACACTGTATCCGCGACGGGCAAAAATGGTTTCAATATCCCGGTAAGCGTCCGGGTTAAAAACCAGACGCGTGTTGAAATATTCACACAATGAAGTCTTGGTGATATCATCTTTGGTAGGGCCAATGCCTCCTGAAATCAGCACAACCGGAACCCGTTTTTCCGCAGCGCGCAACGCCTCGATTATCTGTACACTTTCGTCGCCAATGATGGTCACGCGTTCTACCTTAAAACCTGACAGGTTAAGCTGTTCGGCCATCCATGCGGCATTGGTATTGACAACCTGCCCGATCAGCAATTCATCTCCGATGTTAATGATTTCGGTTTGCATAGGGTTTTTTATTTTGCACCCCGACAGGGTGGGGGGACACCGTCGGGGGTGCAAAGGTAGTCAATGATTACTGGAAAAATGCTACTTTTGCAGAAACTCCGATCGATGAAACCGCTTGCAGAACCCGATCTGATCGTAAATGCTGACGGAAGTGTTTACCATCTTTGTATGAAACCGGAAAACCTGGCTGATACAGTCATTGTCGTGGGCGACCCCCAACGTGTTGCTGAAATATCTGATCATTTTACCCATATTGACCACCATCGCTCCAACCGTGAGTTTATTTCTGTTACCGGTAATTATAAAGGGCAACGCATCACAGCCTTGTCGACGGGAATCGGAACCGACAATTGTGATATCGTGATGCACGAGTTGGATATCCTGGCCAATTTTGATCTTGTGACCCGGGTGAAGAAGGAAGTTCACCGCAGCCTTACGATCATCCGGATAGGGACATCCGGTTCCATTCAACCGGATGTCCCCGTTAACTGCTTTGGATTGTCGACCCATGCCCTGGGACTGGATAACCTGATGTATTTTTACCGGGATTCAGAGCGGATTTTCGACCGGGAGCTGAATGAGGCGTTTGCGAAACATACAAGCTGGCCCGACCATCTTTCACGCCCCTATTTTGTCAAGGGCGCCGACCGGTTGATCGACAAAATCAGGGCCCATGCCACAGCCGGGATCACGGTGACAGCTCCCGGGTTTTACGGGCCACAGGGTCGGTTTCTCCGGCTTCCGCTGGCCGATCCCGGGATGATTGAAAAACTCCGGACATTTGACCACCAGGGGCTCCGAATCATCAACTTTGAGATGGAGACCTCTGCATTGTACGGACTGGGAGCACTGATGGGCCACGAAATGGTCACGCTGTGTGCCCTGATTGCCAACCGGGCCACCGGGGCGTACATCCCCGACCATAAACGACTTATTGCAGATCTGATAAAACTGGTTTTGGATACCATAACAAACTGAACAAAAAACGACGTTGTAAGTAAAACTCACCGAGTTATTACCCTGTATGCCTGATATCAAGCAGATACCTGCCCTGATCAACCTCCTGGATGAACCCGATGAGATGATTTTCAACCGGATCCGGGAACAGTTGCTTGCGATCGGGAATCCTGCCCTGGCCCCGTTGGGTACCGTACTCGAAAATACATTTGATCCTGGTCTCCGGGAGCGGATCCAGGGAATCATCAGAAAAATAAACCTGGAAACCGTGTGCGGCGAATTGGCCGAATGGCGCCATAAAGGATCAGAAGACCTGCTCAGGGGATTCATCCTGGTAACCAGGACCAACAATCCGGATTTGAAGGAGGAGGAGGTGATCGTTGCCATCGAACAGTTGAGGATGGATATCTGGGTCGAGCTTCACGAAAACCTGACCGCACTGGAGAACGTGAAGGTAATCAATCATGTTTTATTTCATATTCAGCATTTTGAAGGGAATGTTCAAAGCTTGTCGGAGCCGCAGAATTCCTATATCAATACGGTGCTCGAAACCCGTAAAGGCAACTCACTGTCGCTCGGCATACTTTACATGATCCTTGCCCAACGTCTTCAATTGCCCATTTTCGGGGTCAACCTTCCGCAACATTTCATCCTTGCTTACCTTACGGATTATGGTATAGTAAATCCCACAGAAAATGATGTATTGTTTTACATCAACCCGTTTACCCAGGGCGCTGTTTTTACACGTCGTGAAATAGAACTCTTTATCCGTCAGTTGAAGGTCAAGCCCGACCGTACCTTTTTTGCGCCCTGTACCCATGTTGATATCATCAGGAGGCTGATCCACAACCTGATATTTTCCTATAATCAAATTGGTGATCCGGAAATACCGGAGGATCTGAAGAATCTTTTAAAAGTCCTTGAATGAAGAAAATGATTTTTTCGACCCTGTTGGTGTGCCTGGTTTTGATACTCTCAAGCTGGGGCTCGAAAGGGCATAAAAAGATCAGCGGCAACACACCCCAGGGATACCCGCCGGCCATGCAGTTCCTGAAACCCTCGTGGACTAATTTTGTCACCAATCACGCTTCCGATGCAGATTATCGCAAGGATCAGGATCCGGATGAGTCACCCCGGCACTATATTGATATCGATAATTATCCCGAATTCCTGCAAACGGGTACCATCCATCAGAATTATGATTCCGTGGTCGCCCGGTACGGCTTATGGTTCGTGGTGGATCAGGGTACCCTCCCCTGGGCAACACTGAGATGTTATGATTCGTTGAAAAGTTGTTTCAGTCGTGGCGATTGGAACCGATCGGCGCTTTTTGCTGCCGATCTGGGTCACTATGTGGGCGATGGTCATATGCCCCTGCATATTACGGCAAATTATAATGGTCAGATAACAGGTAATACCGGGGTGCATTCCAGGTATGAAACCCATATGATTTCAAGGTATGAATCGATGATCCAATACGAGGTTGATTCAGCACGGTTTATTCACAATGTTTCCGATTATATTTTTGACTATTTATACCTGAATTATCAGTATGTCGACAGCATCCTGTATGCCGACAGCTCCGCTACTGCCGCCTCGGGTTCCGTCGGAACAGAACTCTATTATCAGAATTTGTGGTCGAAAGCGCAGCATTTTACCACCTGGTTGATGAAGACCGGATCAGAAGCACTTTCCAGCCTGGTCTATACCGCGTGGGTTGAGGCTGGCAGTCCCAGGATGTATCCCAATTCGATTGATGATCCTGAGGATTTGGATCAGCCTTATGTTTCGGCGATCTATCCCAACCCTGCGACGGATCATATCATCATTCCGCTGGTAAACAGTGACAGCCGTGAAGCGTTCAGCATCCGGATTTATGACGCATACGGCAGGCTCGTTGATGAAATAGAGGACCATTACGCTCAGGAGGGCGTCAGCAAGATCCGGTACGACCTTGGAAAACTCGGCGACGGCATTTATATTTGTCATTTCCGGTCGGGAAACTATACCGGTTCGGGCAGGTTCGTGGTCTCAGCCCGGTAAACGACCGAAAAACAGGTGCATTTAGCTTTTATGGATGGGAGGCCGGTCTGTGGTTTGAGCGTGTGCTTTACATTCCCTTTTTGAAGATATGAAGTAGGGTAAGAATGAGGATTTTAAAGTAGGTCGACAATCCTTGATTTTCAATATATTTCATATTCAGCCTGATCTTCTCCGGCATGATGGTTTCGATGTAGGTTCTTTCCGGATCGGCTGACCGGCCCAGGAGGGTGTTTTCGTCCATGTATGCGATTGAAGCATAATCTGTTATTCCTGGTTTTACCTGAAGCACAGTCTGTTGTTCCGCGGAATAGAGCTCTACGTATTTCCGTACTTCCGGACGGGGTCCGACCAGGCTCATTTCACCAGTAATAACATTAAAAAGTTGGGGCAATTCATCCAGTTTGAATTTTCGGAGGAACAGGCCTGCCGCGGTAATCCTCGGATCGTGGGAACCGATGGTAAGTTTTCCCCCTTGCTCTGAATCCGGTTTCATGGTCCGGAATTTGAGCAGGTAAAAATCCCTTCCGTTTTTTCCGACCCTTTGTTGCCTGAAAAATATGCCTCCCCGTGAAGTTGCCAGAATCCACAGACTGATGATCAAAAACAGCGGCAGTAAAAGGATCACACCCGCCACAGAAAAGAACAGATCAAAAAAACGGACCATTGATTTAGGTTATTCCTGAACAATTTATCTCCCGGATCCGGGTCTATAGCTTCTTTAAAGCAGGGAGCCGAAAGCAATTTTATATACCGGTAACTGTTTTCACCGAATCCACAACGGCTTTGATCACCGTATCGACCATTGCATCCGTCAGATCATAATATACCGGAAGGCTGATTTCGCGTGAATAATTGTCGTACGCAACGGGGTAATCATGAATGTCGTAACCCGATTCCCGGTAAAAAGTCATCATGGGCAATGGAACAAAGTGTACGTTCACGGCAACTTCGCGGCGAAAAATCTCCTGGATGATCTGATCCCTCACAGGTTCGGTTATATCTTTGATTCTGAGCAGGTAAACATGAAAAGATGAGGACTTTCCCGGTTGCATGTAAACAGGTATCTGTGCCCATGAAAATTTTCCCAATCCTTTGGAATACCGGTTGAAGATCGTTTTACGCCGGGCAAGCATATCTCCGTCGTACCGCGAAAGCTCAACCAGGCCGATAGAAGCCTGAATATCGGTCATATTAAATTTGTAACCCGGCTCAATGATGTCGTAGCGCCAGCCTCCGATCTGGGTTTTAGCCAATGCATCCTTGGTCTGACCGTGAAGTGACTTCGCATTGAGTTCCCGGTAAATTTGTTCATGATCGAAAGGTAACGGGAGGTTCAAGCATACTGCGCCTCCTTCGGCGGTGGTAAGGTTTTTCACCGCGTGAAACGAATAAACCGTGATATCGGTGAGATTTCCGACCTTTTTCCCTTTGTAAGTACCGCCGATGGAGTGTGCGGCGTCGGCGAGTACCAGGATCCGGCCAAGGATTTTCTGTTCTTTCGTTTCAGGACTGAACAACCTGATAATGTCGGGGCGCAGCACAAGGGCATTGATTTCGTCGTAGTCGCACGGCCATCCGGCTATGTCGACCGGCATGATCACCTTGGTTCGTTCCGTAATCGATCTGTAAATCGATTCGATTGAGATATTGAAATCGGGACCGACATCAACGAAGACAACCCGGGCGCCACAATGAATGACTACGTTAGCCGTCGCCGAATAGGTGTAGGCAGGAACAATCACCTCGTCCCCCGGTCCGACGCCGAACCACCGGAGCATCAGTTCCAAACCGGCTGATGCGGAGCTGACGCACAGGGTTGCCCGTTGCCCGCCATAAGCCGTCAGCATCTTTTCAAACCGTTTCGTTTTGGGCCCGGTCGTGATCCACCCCGACCACAGTGTGTCGACCACTTCGTCGATGATCTTTTGATCCATGCGGGGAGGGGAGAAGGGGATCACGGGTGGGGATTATTTTTAGGACTGGTTTCCATTGTCCATTGCAAGATCACTGCGCCAAAAGAAATTTCAGGATATTTTTCTCGATGCGTTGCTGAATATCCCGGTTGTCGGCACGTTGAAACTTTTCGCCGGTAATGACCTCATAAAGTTCGATGTATCTTTCAGAGATCTCATTGATCCAGGAATCGGTCATTTCGGGGACCTGCTGTCCTTCCTTCCCCATAAAACCATTGGCCATCAGCCATTCGCGGACGAACTCTTTCGACAATTGTCTCTGTGGTTCACCCCGTGAAAACCGTTCTTCATATCCATCAAGGTAAAAATACCGGGAGGAATCGGGGGTATGGATCTCGTCGCACAGGTAAATCTTTCCATCCGGGCCTTTCCCGAACTCGTATTTGGTGTCGACGAGGATCAATCCTTTCTCTTGTGCTATTTCAGTACCTCTTTGGAAAAGAGCCCGGGTATATTGTTTGATCAGCTGGTACTCGGAGGCCGGGATAAGTCCCTGCATGATGAGTTCCTCTTCGGAGATGTCTTCGTCGTGGCCCTCTTGCGCTTTGGTGGTGGGGGTGATGATCGGCTCCGGAAAGCGCTGGTGTTCCTTCATTCCGTCGGGAATTGCCACCCCGCAAATGTTCCGGATGCCTTTTTGATAGGTGCGCCATGAACTTCCGGTCAGATAACCCCGGATGATCATTTCGACCGGGTAGATCTTGCAGAATCTTCCGATGGTCACGTTGGGATCGGGCGTGGAGATCTTCCAATTCGGGCAAATGTCGGCAGTGGCGTCGAGAAATTTCGCGGCAATCTGGTTCAGCACCTGTCCCTTAAAGGGAATACCTTTTGGCAAAACGACATCAAAAGCAGAAATGCGGTCGCTTGCAACCATCACGAGGTATTCATCATTGATATTATAAACATCGCGTACTTTCCCGGTGTAGAGGTTTTTCTGACCGGGGAGGTTGAAATTGGTTCGAGTGAGAATGTTTGACATGGCAAGAAGTGTTTGCGTCGGCAAAGATAGTGAAATTAGGGTAAGAGGGTAGGAGGGTATGAGGGTAAGAGGAAGAAGGATTTATTTTTTTAATGTAAGGTCAACTTTTTTTTAAATCCCTGATTAAACACTAAAAAGCGATGAATAATTTCGAATTTTCCGAATATTTCAGACAAAGAACAAGAAAACTTGCATTGAGGAGCAGTGATTCAGTGGTGCGGTGGTGCCATGGTGCGGTGGTGAAGTGGTGTCGTGATGTAATTTGATTTTTTTATTCACCTTGTTATTCAAAGCGGATTAAGCAATAAAAGTTTTATGACAACACAGCTCTTTAATGATGAATTTCGAAAAAGGACAAAACAGAATGCCTTGAATGTAATCAGGTTATACTCCGGATTAAATCATCGTGATGAATTAAAAATCCTTGG
This sequence comes from Bacteroidales bacterium, assembly GCA_028706295.1. Lineage (GTDB taxonomy): Bacteria > Bacteroidota > Bacteroidia > Bacteroidales > FEN-979 > CAIVAT01. The sequence goes on along the minus strand of JAQWBQ010000098.1, from coordinate 4,635 downwards.
TAAACAGGCAATCAGAAGCGCTACTTCTGTCGCTGCAAATTTTAGGGCATCATGCAGAGGTCGATCACCCGCTGAGCACTATGCGAAGATTTGCATCGTAGTGGAAGAGTGTGATGAGACCCTTTTCTGGCTTGAGCTGATCGCAGATACAAAACTAGTTGACCAGACGATTCTTAATCCAGTGATTGCCGAGACTCTTAAGATTCTTCAGGTTTTTTCAAAGACAAGAAAATCTCTTAAGCCATAACCACTTCACCACAGCACCACTTCACCATGGCACCACTCCACCATGGCACAACTCCACCATGGCACCACTTCACCATGGCAACATGGCACAAACCGTCATCATTTACTCCCCCCCGCCATACGCATGAATAATCCTGCTCACCAGTTTATGGCGGATGATGTCGCTGCTGTCGAGATAGACGAAATCAATTCCGGGGATGCCTTTCAGAACCGATTGGGAATGGATGAGGCCACTGATCTGGTTTCGGGGAAGGTCGATCTGGGTGATGTCGCCGGTCACGATGAATTTTGCGGAAGATCCCATCCGGGTCAGGAACATCTTGAGCTGGGCCGGGGTTGTGTTCTGGGCTTCGTCGAGTATGGCGAACGCGTTGTTCAGGGTGCGGCCGCGCATGAATGCGAGGGGGGCAATTTCAATAACGCGGTCTTCAAGATACTGGATGAGTTTTTGAGTGGGAAGCATATCTCCCAGGGCATCGTATAGCGGTTGCAGGTAGGGATCGAGTTTTTCTTTAAGATCACCCGGTAAAAAACCAAGGTTTTCACCTGCCTCCACAGCCGGGCGGGTCAGGATGATCCGTTGGATCTCCTTGTTCTTCAATGCTCTTACGGCGAGGGCAACGGCAGTATAGGTCTTTCCGGTACCGGCCGGACCGATGGCAAAAACCAGATCGTTTTTCGAGGAACTTTCGACGAGTTTTCTTTGATTCCCGGTTCTGGCTCGTACAAGCAGTCCATTCTTACCATGAACGAGGACTTCGGATGACGATTCTCCGGCCATTGACCCGATATCCGATGCGCCGTTTCGGGGGGATTGCGGGTTTTCGGTTGAACTCTGTTCCCGGATCTGGTCTTCAGGTAACCCGGAAATCACGCGGGTCCGGCTCTCCGTTTCTCCCGGAACAGAACCCCAAAGGATTCCGATATCGTGCGGAGTTAGTTTTCCGAATTTCTCATAATACAGCATGAGGTCGGTGAACTTCGACTCGAAATCAATCAGCTCCTGTTCTTCTCCAAGGACTTTCACAAAGTTGTCGCGGGGGATGATTCTGAGTTTCGGGAAGAAATTCCGGATCACTTCCAGATTCACATCATTCGGCCCAAAAATATCGACCGGGTGAACCGATTCGATGGTGATAATTTTCTCACTCATGAAAATGTTGTACCTTTGATTACGCAAAAGTACGATTATTTCCATGGCGATCATTACATTGACAAGCGACTGGGGCCTGAAGGATCATTATGCAGGAGCGGTAAAAGGAGCCATTCTCCGGCATCTTCCGGATGTGCGTATTGTAGATATTTCGCATAATATCCCGGCTTTTGATCTCAATCAGGCTGCCTTCATTGTCCGGAACTTTTACCGGAATTTTCCCGAGGGGACCATCCACATTCTGGCGATCAATTCCGAGGCTGCCATAGAGACACCCCACACCCTGGTCGTACATGAAGGCCATTATTTTTTAGGGGCCGACAACGGGATCTTTTCCTTGTTATTCGACGAAAAACCAACCCGCATTTTTGAACTGGACATTATTCAGGATTCCGATTACTTTACATTTCCTGCCCGTGATGTTTTCGTGAAAGCAGCCTGCCATATCGCCGCCGGAAATCCGATCGAAACCCTGGGACATGTAAAAGATACGGTCGTGCAAAAAATGGCATTTCAGCCTGTCGTCCAGGGTGATATGATCAAAGGGAAGGTGATCTATGTGGATAATTACGAAAACGTTTTCACCAACATTACGGAAAAACTGTTCAAATCGGTAGTGAAAAAAAGCAAATTCGCGATCACCTTCAGGTCTCCCAATTACCGCATCAGTGAAATCAGCCAGTCTTACAAAGATGTCGGGGTCGGAGATATGCTGGCATTGTTCTCCACAAGCGGGTATGTCGAAATAGCTATCCGGGAAGGGAAGGCTTGCAGCCTTTTAGGCTTGAAAATCGACCAGTCTGTAATGGTGGAACTTTTGTGAGAACAAGCGGACAAATTGATTTACGATTGCCAAGATTTACGATTGCCAAGAATGAAAATGTGCTGATGTGCTAATGTGCTAATTTGGGGATTTGAGGATTTGAGAATTTATGATTTTTTAATTTTAATAAATGAGCCTTGAACCCTAAAACACTGAAACCCTGAAACCCTGAAACTCTGAAACCCTGAAACCCTGAAACCAAGTTCATTCTCCTGACCCATGGAAAAATCAAAAAAAATAGCCCTTGTCGCCCATGACAACCGGAAGAAAGACCTTGTCGAATGGGTGGAGTTCAACTATAAGACCTTGCTCGGCCATCGATTGATTTGTACCGGAACCACGGGGCGACTGGTTGAAGAGACCATCAAACGGAAATTGGAAAAAGAGGAACAAATAACCTTTGAAATCGTCAAGCTGAAATCGGGTCCCCTGGGGGGAGACCAGCAACTGGGCGCCATGATTTCAGAAGGGTTGATCGATCTGCTGATCTTTTTCTGGGATCCCATGCAGCCACAACCCCACGATGTAGATGTCAAAGCCCTGCTCCGGATAACAGTCGTGTACAATATTCCTACTGCATGCAACCGGTCGACGGCCGATTTCCTGATCTCTTCGCATCTGTTGCAGGAGTCGTATCAGCCGCAGTTGCTCGATTATTCGCAGTACATTTCCAGAAATGTTATGTGATCCTGTCCGGAATTATCCTTTTTAGATGAAAAAATCGTAATTTTGCACCCCCAAAATAAGGGTATGTATACATTGTTCCGGAAGGAGATAAATGGTTTTCTGGATTCGCTGATCGGTTATGTAGTGCTGGTGGTGTTCCTGTTGATAACCGGCCTGTTCCTTTGGGTTTTTTCGGTCGAATTCAACATTCTTGACTTTGGCTACGCGAATTTGGACGGGTTGTTCATCCTGGCCCCGTTCGTTTTTTTATTTCTGATCCCGGCCATCACGATGCGATCCTTTGCCGATGAAAAAAAGTCGGGCACCATAGAATTGCTCATGACACAGCCGCTGACCGATTTGCAGGTGATCCTCGCAAAGTATTTTGCCGGACTCTTTCTGGTTCTGATCGCTATTTTGCCGACCCTGGTGTATTATTTCACCGTTTACCGGCTCGGTTTGCCTCCGGGTAACCTTGATTCCGGCAGTATCTGGGGATCCTATATCGGACTCTTCTTTCTCGGTGCGAGCTTCACAGCGATCGGGATATTTTCTTCCTCCGTTACCGACAATCAGATCGTTTCGTTTATAGTTGCTGTTTTTATCTCCTTTTTTCTTTACCTGGGATTTGATTTTGTATATAATTTCATTGTTTCCGGGAAGACAGGCCTCCTGATACAGTCGTTCGGATTAAGCGCCCACTTTTCCTCGATGAGCCGCGGCGTTATCGATACCCGCGACCTGATCTACTTTATCAGCGTAACGGCCCTGTTTATTCTGCTGACCAAATTTTCACTTGAAAGCCGGAAATGGTGAGCATATAATCCCGGATTAAAAATAACCATGTCGGACAAGAAACGAAATATCAGGAAAAGCAACATAACCGGATTGATTCTGGGGGTGGTCGTTATCGTTCTTGTCAACATAATCGCTTCTTTTGTCTTTACACGATTTGATCTGACGGCTGAAAAGAGGTACTCCATCTCACCGGCAACCAAGAAGCTTCTGAAGAAACTGGATGACGTGGTGTTGTTCAAAGTTTACCTCTATGGTGATCTTCCCCCCGGATTTCAGCGCCTTTCGAATGAAACCAAGGAGATGCTGGATGAATTCAGGGCATACAGCAACAACATCCAGTATGAATTCATTGATCCGTCGGAAAATCCAAATGCCAAAGACCGGAACGATGCTTATGCGTTGCTGGCTGAAAGAGGGTTGCAGCCGACCGACCTCAGGGTTAAGAAAAAGGGTGAATCATCCCAACTCATCATTTTCCCGGGAGCGCTTGTCTCTTACCATGGCCGTGAGATTCCCGTTCAATTGCTGATGATACAGTTGCAGCAGGAATCCAACACAACGCTGAATAATTCGATCCAGAACCTGGAATATAACCTGGCCAGCGCGATCCAGAATCTTTCGGTGGCTGTTAAACCCCGGATTGCCATTATCGAAGGCCAGGGGGAATTAAACCAAATGGAATCCATTGACCTGCAAAATTCACTTTCTGAATTCTATAACGTCGATCGGATTACGCTCAACGGAAAGATCAACAGTCTGTCGGTGCGGTTGAAACATGACTCGATCCACGACGACCTGGTCAACAAATACAGGGCGCTCATCATCGCCAAACCTCAACAACCCTTTGCGGAACGCGACAAATTCCTGATCGATCAGTTTGTTATGCGTGGCGGTAAGATCCTCTGGATGGTCGATCCGGTGTTTGCCAGTATGGATAGCCTTCAGAAAT
>JAQWBQ010000097.1 GCA_028706295.1 Bacteroidales bacterium | reverse complement strand
AGGTAAGATTAAAGAATGGATGGATGATTACAATTATGAAAGGCCTCATCAGGCCTTAGGATACAGAGCTCCGATAGATTTATTATGATTGCAATAAATAAAATAAAAACTCTAATTTTGATTGGCCTGGAAAATGGGGGAGCTTACAGTACAGATACTGCTTTGCATTTCAATGATATTGTTCGTAACGTAAAGAATAGTCTTTATTGGATAAAAAATACCAGTGCTTTAAAAAAACCTTGGATTATTGGAGAAATAGGTTTTGCTGGAACTAATGATACAATACTAACGTGCAGTAAAGATCCCGTGTCTATCATATGTCCGGGTTTTGTCGCAACTCCGACTACAACAACTTATGAAAGGCTTCAGAGAGACTTTTGTGATACTACCCATAAAGATGTTCGAGCATGCGGAGGGAGTGGTTATTCGTGGTGGGATTACCAGGATAGCAGAGAATATGCCGGTGATGGTTGTGCGGGAGCACATTGGGGAATTTTCACTAATTGTCATGAACCTAAAGAAATAATAAATCCACCAGAGAATAATCTTTTTCTATATAATTGGGGGTCCATGCCTTGTGGAAATTTTGTAAATCCAGATATGATGTCTGTTTTTTATTATAATCATTTTCCTAATTGGAACACAGCTATTACAGGTTTTGTTGTTGATTTAAATTCTCAAGAACCAATGTCAAACGCATATATTGAAGGTATGTATTTTGATAATGATAGTATACTGCTCTTTGGGAATAAGACATTTACAGATAGCAATGGATATTTTAGCCTTGCATTGAATCCCGGGATCGATACGCCACCCAATTTTTTAATAATTTCAGCGATGGGGAAAGAACGTGAACATGTTTTTGATCCTCCAGTACAGCATGATGACATCTATACTGTTCACAATCTGAGTTGTAAACCTTATGGCGAGCCAGGTGAATTTGGTTTACCTGATAATGACAATTTTAAATCCGAGATTAATAAAATTAATAAATCATCATTATATCCCAAAACAAAGATATATCCCAATCCAACAACTGGAATGGTATCAATTGAGTTCTATTTGACCCAATCCTCTATTGTTAGAACAGAAGTACAGAACTTAATAGGAAATACAATCAGATCTTCTGAATTCGGCACATTAACAGCAGGAAACTATAATCGCAAACTTGATTTAAGTGACTTGCCCAACGGCATTTATATTATAAAATTCAATGGAAATAATAACACTGAAATGTTCAAAATTATAATCAATAAATAAAATACAAATAAGATATAAGAAGTTATGATAACTTGCAAACTCCTGTTGGAGATAGCTACCATGATTTTTATTGTAGGATGATTTTTAATTGTTCAAACATTTCTTTATATTTTTTATCATCATCCTTTTAGTATTTTCTTTTACTTTTAATTACTAACTCAATCAATTGAATGTTCTTTCTTGTCAATTTCAGAAAAGTTTATCTGCTCCGAAATCAGATACAACGGCCGGTTGCGTGACTCTTCGACACCCCTCCAGATATATTCGCCAATTACACCGAGTGTTATGAGTTGAATCCCTCCTAAAAACAAGACCACGACCATAATGGAGGTCCACCCGGTTGGCCCGATTCCGTTAAATATTTTATTCCAGATAAGAACGATTGAATAAAGAAATCCGACCAGACTGATGATGATACCCAAATAAGAGATGAATCGGATGGGTGCAAAGGAAAAGGAGACAAATGAATCGATCGCAAGCTTGATCAGCTTCATAAAGGTAAAGGATGACTTGCCCGAATGCCGTTCGTTCTGTTCATAACGGATAAAAGTCTGACGAAATCCCATCCATGCTGCCATCCCGATAATCATGCGGTTGGTTTCTTTAAACCGGCTCCACTGGTTACATATTTTTTTATCAAAAAGGAAAAATGCAGAGGGCCCTTCTTTTGGATAGTTCTTTAATCCGGACGCTTTGATAAATAACTTGTAAAATGATTTGGAGAGAAATTTTCCGATGGCCGATTGTGCTCGTTTTTCTCTAATGGTCCAAACCACTTCATATCCTTCTTTCCATTTTTTTATCAGTTCACCGATTAATTCAGGAGGCTCCTGTAAATCGGCGCTTATCACTATGGCGGCATCGGAATCGGCAACATGCTCGAGTCCGGCAGAGATTGCTATATGGCTCCCGAAATTTCTTGAAAGTTGCAGCGCCCTGATTTTCGAGTTGGTCTTTGAAAGTGATCGAATGGTTTCAAAGGTGGCATCTGCGCTTCCGTCGTCAACAAGCAGGTATCTGAACGTAATACCGGGTATTGATCCGGTTGCCTGATCGAGCTTTATAATCAGTTGTTCCAGGTTTTTTTCCTCATTGAAACAAGGAACTACAATGGTAATATTATTTCCAGCCATATCTTCTATTTTCTCATCTTTAACAACCTGGCAGGCACTCCCGCGTAAACGGCAAAAGGGGGTACATACCGGTTCACAACCGATCCGGCCCCGATGATACTGTTCCGGCCGATGGTAACACCGGGAAGAATTACCGATCCGGTTCCGATATCGGCTCCATCCTCAATTATAACAGGTTTAAATGCAAGGGGAAGTTCGAGAACCGGCACATCGGGGTTTATATCATCGTGGTGTGACGTCAGGATTTTTACCATAGGCCCGATCCCGACAGCCTTCCCGATCTTCAATCCTCCCGCGCTGTGAAAAAAACAACCCTGGCCGATCCAGGTGTCCGTTCCAATCTCCATCATGGAGTTATAATAGCCTTTTAAAATAGTATGATGGCCAATATAAATATTAGAACCCAATACAATATTTTCGGGATGAAAAACCAAAACTCCGGGTTCGAATATCACATTTTCACCGATCGATTTAAAATCACCTTCCCGGAATTGTCCGTTACCATGCGATTTATATTGCTTTATCGGACTCATGTTACGCTGTCATTGATTTAACCTGATCACAAACATATTGTATCTCTTCATTACCGATGTATAAACTTACCGGCAATGCAAGGCCCTGTCTGAATGAACGTAATGCATTGGGGAAATCACCGGGCTTGAAACTATATTTTTCCCTGTAAAATTTCAAAACATGCAATGCGTTTGCCCCATAGTTCGTCTCTATCCCGTTTTCAAATAATCTCTTTTTTAAAATATCGCGGTTAAACCTTTCATCGACCAAAACGTGATAGGTTTGATAAACATTCGTTCTGCCCGGCAAAACGGCAGGGGTTTTAACAGTGGAACAACCTGATAAGCCGGCGGTGTATTGATCGGCAATTTCAATTCTTTTCCGGATAAAATGATCAATCTCCAACATCTGACAATATCCCAACACAGCCTGGAAATCGGTCATCCGGTAATTAAACCCGGCAAGGGTAAAATCATTGAAACCATCGATCTGCTCAATGCCATGATTCCTTAAAATCCTGAGCTTTGATGCCAAATCATCATCATTGGTTACGATGGCTCCGCCTTCGCCGGTGGTAATGGCTTTACGGGGATGAAAGCTGAAACAGCCCAGAATTCCAAATGTTCCTGACTTTCTATCCCGAAATTCCGTACCTAAAGCGCACGCGGCATCCTCTACGACAGTCAGTCCATGGCTCCGGGCAATTTGCATGATTTTATCCATTTCGGCTGATTGTCCGAATTCATGAACCGGCATAATAACCCTGGTGTTGGGTGTAATGGCCATTTCAATTTTTGCCGGATCCATACAAAAATCATCGAGGCCGATATCGACGAAAACGGGTTTGGCCCCACAGCGTTCGACAACGTTGGCTGTAGCGGGAAAAGTAAATGCCGGTACAATTACTTCGTCACCGGGTCCGATACCCAGGCTCAACAGCGACAGGTGAAGCGCCGCGGTCCCGTTTGAAACAACCACAGCATGTTTTACATTCAGAAAAGCAGAAAGCTCCGTTTCAAACTTTAAAACATATTCACCCTGAACCAGGTTGCCTGACTTCAGAACGGCGGTTGCGGCTTCAACAGCTTCGGGAGGGAAATAGGGTTTCGACAGCCTGATCATGACTTATAATAAGTTTTTTTCAATCCACACGGCAGTTTTCCGGATACCCTCATCCAGGTCGACTTTTGCAGTGAAATCAAGCATCGTTTTCATTTTCTCCACCGAAGGGATTCTTAATTCGATATCAGCCGACAAGGCAGGTTTAAAGAGGATTTTGGAATGGGAATTCAATACCCTGCAAACTGTCTGAGCCAATCCATAGGTAGTAACGACAGCCCTGGAGTTTCCGATATTAAAGGATTGTCCGACCGCAACCGGATTTTCAATGCACCGCATCAATCCGTCAACAAAGTCTGTCACATAACACCAGGCTCTGATTTGATTCCCGTCACCAAATATGTGAATATCATTATTTCGTAAGGCTTTTTTTATAAAAATCTGCAATGCCCCCTCCCCTGTTTGCCCGGGGCCATATACATTAAACGGGCGAACAGATACGGTAGGTAAACCAAATTCCTTGAAATAGGCCATATTCAGGTGCTCTCCCGCGAGTTTGCTTACAGCATAAGTCCATCGGGCCTCCCCGGCACTTCCCGATACCGTTTCCATCCCCTCAGTAACTTTGAAAGCCATACTGCCAAAGACTTCCGACGTGGAAAAGTCAACAAAACGGTCGTTTACCCTGTTTATTCTTGCTGCTTCTAAAACATTCGCAGTACCGATCATGTTGACCCTCATCGTATGCGTCGGTTTTTTGATAACCGTATCAATACCCGCAATTGCCGCGGCATGAATGACAATATCCGATCCGGCCATGCTTGAAGTCACAAGATCTGCGTCGAGCACATCACCCCTGATGATTTTTAAATTCCTGTGACCGGAAAATGGACTGTTTGTTAAAGTATCCCGATGAAAATTATCATAAGCGGTGACTTCATTTTGATCGATAAGTTTTCCGATAAGGGCGTTGGCAATAAAACCGGCCCCTCCGGTAATAAAGATGTTTTTGTTTTTAATCATTTGAGTTAATAATTGTTCGATTTATAAATAAAAAACTTTACTGTCAACGCTGATTATATTGGAGATTCTAATGCTTCGGATATCAATGGATGGAGTCTCAATGGTAAATACAGTTATCGGATCATTGAATCTCGTGTTATAGACTGTGAATTCGACATTTTTTCCGGGATTTATTTCTTCATTTATATGGCTGACTTTAATTTTTGTTGGTTCCTGTGATACAGGATCGAAACGTTTAAATGATACCGAGAATTGTTTGTATTTCGAATAATAAACAACCATTACTTTGTTCGAAGCTACAGAAATCAACGAATCGTTTTGCGAGGGAGGGGGCAGTTGGGCAAGTATAAGAAGCGCATCGTCTGATTTATAGGCCTGGAAATATTCAATCCGGTAGCACGGATTTTGATCATTCCTGGTCAAATCAAGAAATGTTTTTTGATCCCGGATCAGATTCTGGAGTATACCTGATTTACTAAGGATGTAGTAGGTCCATAAAAAGCCCTGCTCGGTAACGCCACTTGCCATATAAAACGGGTGTTCCCAAAGTTGAGCCGCATAAAAATTTGAGGATTGAGGAATGGATTTAAAAGCATCCGTTTTAATCATTTCATCCACAGTTCTCATTCTTACATTTGCCTGATGAATGTCCTGGGTAACATAAAAATTTGAAAAGTCGGTCAGGAAGCTGCAAATTACAAATCCACAGGAGATACAAAGGGTCAATATGTACCTCGGAATCGTATGGCATTTTGTGAAATTCAATAAAAAGGCACAAAGCACCGACAGAAATAACACAACGCCAAACAGGGAGAAGAAAGTGGTAATATAGCCCAGCATCCCCTGGGTAGTAACATAAAGAGTATATTTTGAGGTCAGCGCCAGCGGGATATGCGGGAAAAAGGTAAACATAACAGAAAAAGCAAATCCGATCAATAAAACTGAATATTTCACCTTAGGAATCCTGGCAAGAAGGAAGATACTTAAACAAAAAACGAGGATGGTCTTTACCAACCATTCGATATGTGCATGGGCGAACAAATAAGGGACAATATTCCGGTATCCGTCTATTAAATCAGACTTATAACCGAAAAAACCTTTTAAGGAAATGTATTCCGTCAATGGGAACGCGGAATAGGAAAGACTCCATAGTACCCTGAAAAAAGTAGTGAAAGTAATGTTTCCACTTCCCATTTTCGTGCCTGCATAGTCGGTTGGGTGCGCATAACTGTATAAAATATAGGCTGCACCGTAAGCTATGATAACAAGGATGTAAGGAAGCAATTGAAAGAACACCGTTTTTAAAAACAGTAATCCTCTTTTATTTTCACAATAATTTTTTGAAATTACAGAAAGGGCGGCAAATCCGACAAAAAGGATAAATACTTCATAAAACAGCAATCCGATACCGAAAAGGAGGGCGGAAAAGATCAGAAACCGCTTTTTCTTTGTATTTTCGTACCGGTACAAGAGAAGATACGCCGAAAGAACCAGCGAAAATGCGAAGGTGAAGTAAAACGGATAGGTAACAAACAGGCTGGTATGCCTTGATACCTGGGCAATTACGAAAAATAATAAAACAAATAAACCTGCAATTTCCGTCGATTTAGTTAGTATACGTACGATTCTGAAAAACAGATAAATACAGAGACAGATCGGGATTACATGAAACAATTTTATAACAAACATATCATCAATCTCGTAGGGTAAATTGTGGAATATCCCAACGATTAAATAATAAAACCTGCCCGACATCTCGGCAAGAAATCGTGAATTACTAAATTCCTTTCCAAATCGGGTATTCATATAATTAGCCATATCATCGGCCGACCCGATTCCTGTTCCAAATAAGGGGAAGAAAGTGATTAAAGCGATAATTAGTAGGATCAGATAATAAAAGGTTTCTTTATTGATCTGGTATTTATTTCTTAGCAGAATATCTGTAATTTTCATTTTCCTCATCGAAATTTCAATTTTTTACGCTTTAAAACCTGAAATAAATAAACGGGCTGAAACCGGTTGATGCGATGGTTGCAACGCAAAGTACGCATAAAATGATTGCAATGGCCGAAAAAGAGAGGATCAGTTTGTTCCCGGGTTCAAGATAGAGGGTCCCGATCCACCGGTCTATGTTTTTAAATCCGCCCCAGAACGAAAAGAAGATGGCGATTCCCAGCATGGTCCAGAATTTCGGGTTGAGCCAGATCAGATTTTCAGCCGGGTGAAAAGAGATCAGCTTTTTTGCCAGAAACCAGAATTCGGCCGTCGACTGCGAACGGAAAAGCATCCAGCCGACCATAATCACCAGAAAGGTGATGACGACCGATGGGATGTGTCCCAGCTTCTTCAGCCATTTTAAAAGGAACAGCCGATCGAGGATCAGGAAAAATCCCATGTAAGCGCCCCACAGGATGAAGGTCCATGCCGCGCCATGCCAGAACCCGCAGAGCAAAAAGGTTATCAAAGTCGCGATCAGATAAATCACCTTGTCGGCACGCAACCCCAGGTAACGCTCCTTCGGCAGTCGCCGCGAGGTCGCATAAGCGAGAGGCAGGAAGATGTAATCGCGGAACCAGAACGACAGCGTCATATGCCAACGGCGCCAGAATTCTGTGATGCTGCGCGATACATACGGACTGTTGAAATTCTCGGGCAGCCTGAAGCCCAGCATCCGGGCCAGGCCGATGGCCATGTCGGAATATCCCGAAAAATCGAAATAGATCTGGAAGGTGTAAGCAATTGCGCCAATCCATACCAACCCACTTGACATCTCTTCGTGGGTCAGCGCGAAGATCTCATTCACGGTGACGCCCAGCACATCGGCGATCAAAACCTTTTTTGCCAATCCGATGATGAAACGGTAAAATCCCGAAAGCTTATAATCGATATGATCCTGAGCCTGACGGTCGGTAATCTGCAGGGCAATTTGACCCGGCCGTACAATGGGTCCCGAAAGCAACTGTGGGAACATGAAAATATAGAGCGCATAATCCTGCAGTTTAGCGAAACCCGGTTGCTGTCGCTTGAAAACATCAAGCGTATAAGCCAGTTTCTGAAAGGTGATAAATGAAATCCCCACAGGAAGCGCAATTTTGGTCCATTCACCGGGTTTGGAGCCGAACCATGACAGCATGACATCAAACTGATCGACAAAAAAGTTCATATACTTGAACCAGAGTAACAGTCCCAGGTTTAGCAAAACCGAAATCCACATCAACAGCCGGCGGAATCCCGATTCGCTCCGGTTCATGACACGGATCAGGAAAAAATCGATCAGGATCGATCCGGCAACATAAAAGACAAACTTCGGGGCGCCCCAGGCGTAAAATAAGATACTGGTCAAAAGGAGGAGCCAGTTTTTAAACTTCCGGTCAATCAGGAAATAAAGGATCAGGAATATAGGGAGAAAATAGAGCAGGAACAAATTACTATTGAAAACCATCGGTTGATCTATTTTTTGTTATTGATATCATTGAAGAATAAACCGATTGCATCATCGCGCATGACCTCCTCAGGTGTCACATTTTTTTCCAGGGCCTTTTTCCTGAGCGACTCTAACCGGCCTGGACTGTTCTTCATGGTTTGGATGATTTCCCTCAATTTATTTGTTGGTGTGGTGTCGAATTCAATATATGCACGGTCAATGAATCCGGATCCGGGATTTCCACCACCTGCACCGACATGGAACAGGATTACCATGTTTTGCCTTTCAACAGCTTCCCTTAAATTAATCTCCCTTGTATATTTTGGTGATGTGAAACATTCAGGAAATACTTCTTTATCGTAATACCAGAATTCTCTGTTCGCGAACAATGAATCGATAATCCCCTGATCATACCATCCCCAGAAAAAACTATCCCCGATAAACAAAGCAGAAGGTTTCTTCTGACCGGAATCGGAAACAACACGGTATTCGGGATAAGCCAAGGAAGCATGCGGAGCGTCCCACGTGAGATTCATGGTCTTATTGATGTCATCATCGTTATGCCTGGGCTGATCAGTAATTTCCAGCCGCTTTAGAGCCAAACGCGGCATTTTAAATCCCGTTTTATCAGCCAGGTAGCGGGTGGCCGAATCGGCTGCAAGCCATGCTCCGTAATCGGTCCAATGGACACCGGTTGTCGGGAATAAAGGATATTTCGATGTCGATTTCAATATTTTAAACCAGGGATTGAAATCAAGAACATTGACACCCATTTCAGCGGCTTTCGTGACGAAATAATCACGGCCCGATTGGTGGTGTTTTAATTTCATATACCTATCCGGAATTAACTCGGGACAAAATGTTCCTTTATCCGGAGGGATGAGTACCACAAGAAATATTTTTTTTGCCCACAGAATATCCTGAACGGATTTCAACATTTTAACCCTTTCCTCAATCAGCCGGTCTCCCTGGTAATCAAGTCCCAGATAACCATGAATATAACCTGTTGCAAATAATTCACCTTTCTTACCAACAATCACACGTTCGGCATGTGGAACTGAAAATAAGCTAAAATCCAGCTGGTTATATATTCTGATCCATCCGGGTCTGAATCCAATGGAATCATTAAAATTATTTTCAAACTGGACCTGGTAAGAATTATTGAACCAGGCCGAATCGGAGAACTTCGGGTAAGGGGTGGTCTGAAAATATCCGTTTAACGGTTTCAGGGGAAACAGTTCCCATTCTTTCTGAAGCGAAGGAAGACAAATCAAGGCAAGCGTTAAGAGAAATAATGCTTTTTTAACAAGGGTCATACCCGGCAAAAATACGAAGATTACTGATCATTCCTTACTAATTCATAGCCTTTGGCAGTTACTCCTCCCCAAATTCGAACAGCTTGATCACGATATCATCCACGAGTACCTCCTGCTCCCCGTAGCACCAGAAGTAAGCCTGCACCGGTTCGCCGGGGTGTGCCAGATACGGGGTCATATAATCCATACAGATTCGGTTCCAGGTCCCGGGCTGCAGATTTTGTTTATCGAGGGCGATCATCCGGTATTTGTAAGCTTCCCCGTTCTGGATACAGGTTACCACCAGGTTGCACTTCACCTCTTCGGGTTTACAGGTGAAGTAAACCGACCCGCAAACCTGGATCCAGGCAAAATTCCTGGTCGAGATATTCCGGTACGGAAGGGTTATCCCGGGCGAGAAGGCATTGCCGGCATTCAGCCGCATCGATTGCGACCCCTTTCCGGTAGTATCCTTTGCATACAATCCGGGTTTTGCCGGGTCCGCCTGCTCAAAATCGAACTGTGCCAGAACACGGGCGGTAAAGCGGTCCGACTGCGGAAGCCATTCCCGCTCGGAAGGATCACCCGAGGGCTCGAGCAACCGGGTCTCTTTCGTGGTGACATTGGTTTTCCCGAAAACGGCCCAGTAGTATCCTTTGGTCATCTGCGACGGACTGATGATATAATGGGTATATTGCCAGGACTGAAAGAGGTTCAGCGCAACCAGGAGCAAAATCAAAGTAAACATGATGGCCCGTAACCTCCTCTTCGAATTCAGCAATACCCCGATCATGGCACCCAGCGGAAAGGCAAGAACCACGTAAGCTTCCATCATCGGGCGCTGACTGAAACTGCCGCCGTACCACCAGGTTGGCCAGCTTGCGACAACGATCAGGTGCATTGCGATAAACAGGAATGCAGCGCCAAAGATCTCGCGGTACTTCCTGAACAGCGGGATAAAGCCGATAATGGCAAAGATCATGACGGGTGTGTAGAGCAGCCACCCTTTTTTATAGGAAAAGAGCACCAGTTTGATGTACGGCGCGATCCACCGGAGCGATTCCCCCTTTTCATAACTGTAATAGATCCAGCTCCCGGCATGGATCTTCCAGTATATCAACTGAAACGAACCGACCAGGATCATGGCCAGTATCAGCGCCAAAACCTGCAGCCCGTGATCGCGGATAAGGATCATTTTTTCATGTAAACTGCGGAAATTCCACACGCCCCAGAACAGCGGTACCAGCACGATGAGCCCGCTTGTAGGCCGCACCAGCATTGCGATTCCGATAAGAAGCCCCAGGAAAATCGCGGTCGACCACTTTTGCCGTTCGTGCCAGCGGATGGTAAGCCACACCGTAAGTGCAAAAAGCATGAACAGGGTATTGTGGGGCATGATCCCGTTATAGGCGGTCAACTCGAGGTAATTGGTCCCCAAAACGGTGATAAGCATGACCAGGGTCGTAATGCCGTCGGAAAAGAAGTTCAGCAAAACTTTTCTGAAAAACCACAGTCCGATCCCCGTGTAAACAAGCGGCCCGAACGCCATAAATACCTGGTAGGGCAGTGAAAAACCGTCGGGTGCGTAGCCCAGCAGGTGCGCCGATGCATGGGCAATAAAGAAAAACGGACTGTACAGGATCGCCAGACCCATCGGGTATTTCATCACATAGTCGCCGGCCGGCCCCATATAAGCCTGGTAAAATCCGATGGTGGGTTTGTAGGTGTCGAGTACCTGTTGCAGCCAGGCGAAGTTGTGCAAACCGGTGTCGTGGTGGATGAATGTGGCCGGAAGATACAGGTAGTACCCGAAAACATCCCAGCTTATGGGCGCTAACCAGTCGTGATGAAGCCAGATCGGGGTCAACGACCGGGCTGTAACGATCAACAGGTACAACAGGACCAGTGTGACAAAGGAGACGGGATTCAGGAAACGGGAATGAGACAGAACTTTAATCATTGTAAAGTAATTATATGAGTGAAAATCAGAGACTAAAATAATTTACGATTGACATGATTTACGATTTACGAATGGCAAAAAGACTGATGAATTTTCCCGGTTTTCATATTTACCTCCATTCAATCGTTCCAGTCGTACCGGAACCGGATAGCCAGGTCATCCGCGTAAATCAGCGCCCGGCGCGGGTTCTCGATGAAGATCCTTATCTGTTGGATGGAATCGTTCAGGTCGGGAACGATAAATGTTGCCGACAACCGGTTCCAGATAAGCGGGCCGGTCAGAACGGAATCGACAGGTACCCGGTCGGAAAATACCATCGTGGTGTCGCGCCGGAACTGATAGGTGAGAAACGCTCCGGTTGGCCGGTTACCGGGTTTTAAAAGCCAGAGGGAACAAATCAGCCTTTTGGGAACAGGTTGTCCCAATAAGCCTGTTGACAAGGAATAGAGGGGAGTCAGGCTGCTGTATTTTTCCGTTGCCACGCTGTACTGCCCCGACCGGGTAA
>JAQWBQ010000144.1 GCA_028706295.1 Bacteroidales bacterium | reverse complement strand
ATGGGTGATCGGCGCCTTTGAAGCGATTACCGGTTACACCCTGGAGGAATATAAAGCCGCAGGCGGCTGGCGTGGGAGGATACACCCCGATGATTTGGCTGTTGATGACCATGATTTCAAAGAACTGCTGGCCAACCGGAGCGTCAACACCGAGATCAGGACGATCAGAAAGGACGGATCCTGCTTGTGGGTCCAGGTTTATGCACAACCGGTCTGGAATCAGAAAGATGACCGGATGGAAGGCATTTATGGCGCTGTTCAGGATATCACGAAGAGAAAAAATGCCGAGACCGCCCTCACCGAATCGCAGGAAAAGTACCGGCTTCTGGTCGAAAATTCCAGTGAGGCTGTCCTGGTGGCCCAGGACGGAATACTCAAGTTCTTCAATAAGAGGACTACCGAGATAGTGGGCTATTCGCGGGAGGAGATGACTGCCCGTCCCTTCACGGATTTCGTTCATCCCGACGACCGCCCGGTGGTTTTGGAACGCCATGTGGACCGGCTTGAAGGAAGGGAGGTTCCCTCGGGATACCACTTCCGGATCAGGGCACACGACGGAAGCATAATCTGGGTGATGATCAATTCGGTTCTTATCGAATGGGAAGGCAGGCCGGCGATCCTGATCTTTCTTACCGATATCACCGAAAAAAAGGAGATTGAACTCCAGCTTCAGAAACAGTATAATCTGAACGTGAACATCCTCGAGACCATGACCGACGCGTTTGTCGCCCTCGACCGGAACTGGTGTTATACCTACATGAACGAAAAGGCGGGGGTGATTTTCAACCGCGATCCGAAAGCCATGATCGGAAAGCACATCTGGACCGAATTCCCGGAAGGGGTTGATCAACCGTTCCATCTGAATTATGAACGGGCCATGCGCGAGCAGGTGCCCATCACCATGGAAGAGTATTATCCACCCTATGATAAATGGTTCGAAAACAGGATCTGCCCGTTCACCGACGGACTGGTGATCTTTTTTCAGGATATCAGCGTTCGGAAAAAGGCCGAATTGGCCCTGATGGAGAGTGAAGAGAAATACCGTACCCTGGTTGAATCGGCCAGCGACAGCATTCTCATTATCCAGGAAGGAAAGATAGTTTTTGCAAACCATATTCCTTACAAGATCTCGGGGTACGCTCCCGAAGAGATTGTCGGAGCCCCCTTTGTCAATTTTATTGATCCCGAGGACCGTGAAATCGTCGGAACCTTATACGAGAAAAGGCAACGGGGCGAGGATGTCGCATTCAGTTATGAAACGCGGATTGTTCTCCGGAACGGGGAACTCAGGCCTGCTGAAATATCCATAACCCGCTTTACCTATCATGAGAAACAGGCTGAATTGGTATTTATCAGGGATATTACCGAACGGAAGCAACTGGAAGCGTCGCGCGACCAGGAGCGGAGTTTACTCAAGACCCTGATCAACAATCTGCCGGTTTCTGTTTTTGTCAAGGATCGGAACCTTAAGAAAACGGCTGTCAATACCGCTCATCTGAAGCGGATGGCCCTCACCCTCGACCGGCCCGGGCTTCGGGAGGAGGATGTACTGGGACGGACCGACTTTGATCTCTATCCCGGTGAACTTGCACAAGTATATTATCAGGAAGACAGACGGGTTATCGAGGATGGTGAGACGATCCACGAAAGGGAGGATCATTCGGTCGACAGGCAGGGCAACCCGGTCTGGGAGCTGATCTCGAAATTCCCGCTGCGCGATCCGGATGGAAAGATCGTGGGTATGATCGGCATTGCCTATGAGATTACCGAGTTGAAGAAGGCGTTGGACGCAATAACCCTGATGAACCAGAACCTCGAACAGCATGTCGCCGACCGCACTGCCGAATTGGAGGCAGCCAACAAAGATCTGGAAGCCTTTGCCTATTCGGTATCGCATGATCTCAGGGCGCCTTTACGACATATCGACGGCTTTTCAAGAATCCTTCAACGAAATCTGACCAATCCTTCGGCCGAAGTACTCCGGGACCTGGGAAAAATTTGTGACTCCACCACCAAAATGGGATCGATGATCGATGCCCTGCTGAAGTTTTCAAGGCTGGGGCGCAAGGCGCTCTCCAAAACGGAGGTTAACCTGAATTACGTGGTCCGACAGGTTATCAATCAGTTCCGGCCAGCCATCGAACACCGGAATATCCGGTTTGTCACGACCGAGTTACCCACGGTAATGGGCGACCATGCATTGCTGCTGATCGTTTTTGAAAACCTGATTTCCAACGCTGTCAAATTTACCGCGGGGAAAGAGGAAGCCGTCATCGAGATCGGGCAGGAGACCGGCGGGGACGCAAAACCGGTGATCTTTGTAAAGGATAACGGGGTGGGTTTTGATATGATTTACGCCGAAAAGCTCTTCAATGTTTTTCAGCGGCTGCATACCGATGAGGAATTCGAGGGCACTGGCGTAGGTCTTGCCAATGTAAAGAGGATTATTCAGAAACACGGTGGAACTATTCGTGCGGCAGCCGGGGTGAACCAGGGGGCTGCCTTTTATCTGACTTTATAAACACAACTATGGAACACTATCCGCCCATCCTCTATGCCGAGGATAATGCCAACGACATCGAACTAACCCTTATGGCGTTCCGGGAATGCAACCTGCAAAACAGAATTGACTTGGTAACCGACGGCCTTCAGGTGCTCGATTACCTGAATTATGCAGGAAAATACGCGGAACGCCCGCTTGAAAAACCGGTAGTGATCCTGCTTGATATCAAGATGCCAAAGATGGACGGAATTCAGGTACTCCGGCGCATCAAATCGGATGAAAACCTGAAAACCATCCCGGTAGTGATGCTCACCTCCTCATCGATGGAGCAGGACCTCGTCGAAAGTTATCATCTCGGCGTCAATGCTTATGTAGTAAAACCGGTCGACTTTCTTGAATTTATGGAAGCGGTCAGGAAAATAGGATCATTCTGGGCGCTGGTAAATAAAACAATTTAGATGGAGCGT
>JAQWBQ010000096.1 GCA_028706295.1 Bacteroidales bacterium | reverse complement strand
ACCGATTGTCCGAAAAAATGCTTACTTTTATCCATTGTAGAGTGTTTACGCAAAAACAAAT
The DNA here is from genome assembly GCA_028706295.1 of Bacteroidales bacterium. Classification (GTDB taxonomy): domain Bacteria; phylum Bacteroidota; class Bacteroidia; order Bacteroidales; family FEN-979; genus CAIVAT01. Next base: position 12,307 of record JAQWBQ010000096.1, on the reverse strand, counting down.
CTACAACTTCTTTGGAGCCGGACCTCAGGTTCGGCTCCTTATTAAACTTTTACCGGACAACAGTGAATGTTAATATAAACTTTGGATGACGAACCTCAGCGACTTCGGACATATTTGACGAAACACCTTCTATCCCTATAAATTTAGAAGACAAATCCACCTCTTTCATAAAATAAGCACCAGCGTATAAATCTGTCAATTCTTCCGAATTCAATTGCGGCTCCAATCGACGTAAACCACAACTCACGCAATTGAGTATTTTATAATTCTTTGGCAATCCGTTTATGACCGCCGCCATTTTGTCGATTGACCAAGTAGTACAACTACATACAGGACACAAAAATGTTTTCATGTTGATTTCAATTTCTTTACTTATACCTAATTATCTTCAATCCATGCTTGAAACATCAAGATTGTCCACAACTGGTAATGTCGATCATACCGACCTGAAAGATGCTGCTGCAAATTGCTTCGTATAGGAAGTGGATCAAAAAAGCCTTGGCGTTTTAATCGCTCTTCTGAAAGCAATTCTTCCGCCCAATCTCGGAGCGGCCCCCTCAACCAATAATCTATTGGTGCTCCAAAACCCATTTTGGGTCTATTCGCAAGGTATTCAGGCAGATATTTATTAAAGATTTGCCTAAGTGGCCATTTGCCAATGTTATTATGATACTTAATGTCGACAGGAAGGTGCCATGCGAACTCCACAACGCGACGGTCTAATAGAGGCACTCTGGTTTCTAAACTTGTTGACATTGCTGCACGATCTACCTTTACCAGGATGTCATCAGGCAAGTAGTTCAGGGTATCAGAATACATCATTCTCTCTTTAGCATCATTTAGTTCATAAGGCAATTGCTCCGAGGCTGAAATGTTTCCCTTTCCTAATACGAGGTTAGGATAACCTTTCCACTGTGAATTCATAAATTTATAGAACCTGTCTATGTTTTTACATGCAATACCTTCTGATAATGCCCCATTGGGAAGTACTTGCTGTAAAAAAGAACGAAATGGAAATGGGAGCACAGAGAGGCGACCCCATTTATTAACAGTCTGCGTATAGCGTCCATATCCGCAAAACAACTCATCACCTCCATCTCCAGATAGTGCAACAGTTACATGCTGCCGTGCCAACCTGCTCACAAGAATAGTTGGGATCTGCGAAGGATCTGCAAATGGCTCATCGTAAATTTTTGGTAAATTAGGTATAACACTAATCGCATCCTTTGATGATATGTATAGCTCTGTATGATCAGTTTTTAGGTGTTCAGCCACTGCTCTTGCGTATGCGGCTTCGTTGTAACCTTGCTGTTCAAACCCAATTGTAAAGGTTTTGACAGGAACCGAAGAAATAGATTGCATAAGAGCGACCACTATTGAAGAATCGATACCACCTGAAAGGAAGGCACCTAACGGCACATCAGCAATTTGTTGTCTTGTGATAGCTTCAATCAATAATCCTTCCAATTCCACAACAGCCTCAGCAGGTAATCCGTTAAATCGATGACCCGACCCTAACGTAATGATATTAGGTAGACTCCAATAAAACCGAGGTTCTAATTTTCTGTCCGACAGACTATCCTTATTTATTTCCAATATTGAGCCCGGATTAAGTTTTTTGATTCCCTCGTATATACTACTTGGTGCTGATATATAACCCTGTCTCACATACAATGAAAGTGCAGAGCAATCAATATTCTCAATAAAATCAGGATGTTCACGTAAGGCCTTAAGCTCCGAACCAAAAAGGAAAGACTTGCCTTGCCACCCGTAATAAAGTGGTTTTTCTCCCATACGATCGCGGACTAGCGACAAAGTTTGCATTTCATTATCCCATAAAGCCATTGCGAACATACCTATCGATAATTTTATCGTTTTCTCAAGGCCCCAATGTTGAATTCCTGCTAATAATGTTTCGGTGTCGGAATGCCCGTTCCAAGGCCATTGCCCTAACATGCTTCGAAGCTCCAAATGATTATAAATTTCACCATTCAAAACCAGAATAAATCTTCCAGATATTGACTTCATCGGTTGGTGTCCGGCATCGGTAAGGTCAATAATAGACAGCCTCCTGTGACCCAAGATAATACCTGCATCTGGGTTCGCCCACTGGCCGGAATCATCTGGACCTCGATGCGTTAGAGTATCTGTCATCTTTTTCAAAATTGCAGATGCATCATTATTATTAAATCCTTCAGGAGTATAAAATCCGACAAGTCCGCACATGTTATTTTGGGATGGAAATACTAAAATGGAAACCTATGCATACCATATTTTTATAGTTCTTGGGTTTTTCAAATTCTCGTTGAAAAGCAGATATTCAAATTAAGTATTTAGATTTATTCTGAATCATGAGTGATATAGAAGACCCTATACCATTCTACAAATTTCTTAATTCCATCGCGAACGGAAGTTCCCGGCTTGAAGTTCACCCATTCAAGAAGGCCGGAAATATCTGCCTCTGTGGCTAGAACATCTCCTGGCTGGATTGGCAGTAAAGTCTGTATCGACTTTTGGCCCAAGGCATCTTCCAATGCTTCAATATATTCAATCAATTGCACCGGCCTGTTATTTCCAATGTTAAATATACGGTAAGGGGCAAAGGAGATGGCCGGATCAGGATTAGCCGGATCAAAGCCGGGCTGCGGAGTAGCTGGTCGGTCAAATATCCTGACCACCCCTTCCACAATATCGTCTATATAAGTAAAATCGCGAATCATTTTGCCATGATTGAAAACATCAATGGATCGATTTTCAAGAATTGCTTTCGTAAAAAGGAACAATGCCATATCTGGTCTACCCCAGGGTCCATATACAGTAAAAAATCTTAAACCAGTTGTGGGTAAACCATATAAATGACTATAACTATGTGCCATCAGTTCATTGGACTTTTTCGTTGCAGCATAAAGACTTACCGGATGATCTACATTGTCATGTTCGGAAAACGGTAATTTAGTATTCCCACCGTATACACTTGAAGAACTGGCGTAGACCAAGTGTTCTACTAACGAATTGCGACATCCCTCCAGTATATTAATAAAGCCAACCAGGTTGCTGTTTATAAAAGCTAATGGGTTCTTAACAGAATATCTCACTCCCACTTGGGCAGCGAGATGTATGACCTTATTAGGTTTATACTCTTGGAAGATATTATAAATGGCTTCACTGTCGCTAATATCTATCCTGAAAAAACGGAATGCTGTATAATGTAACAAACAAGAAAGCCTTGCCTCCTTTAAGGACACATCATAATAGTCATTCAAGTTATCTATGCCCATTACTTCATCGCCCCTATCAAGCAATCGCTTTGCAACATGCATTCCGATAAACCCAGCAACGCCGGTGATTATTAGTCTCATATTTTAGATTAAGGAGTTTAAGCTTCAGGTCAGCTGGCGAAAAGCTAAAAACTCAAGGTCGTAAGTTTATTATTTGTTTTCAAAGTACCATCCCGATACTAATTCAAATCCTTTTCTAGCATTGATGGCAGGATGGTATTTGAGGATTGTAGATGCTTTTTTTATGCTTGCATGGGAATGTGGAATATCCCCATTCCTGTAAGGACCATAAATGGGTTCAATATGTGCAAGCGTTTGATCATATTTAGCCAAGTTATCACGAAGTGCTGTGAATAAATCAATTAGGGTAGTATTTCCGCCATATGCTATGTTAAAAATTTGGTCAGGGGTATTCTCCATTTGCATTTCAGTTTGATACTTTTGCAATCGTTTATGGATGGTTTGCCAAGGATTGATTGCAGACAATTCATTGGCTTGAATTACATTTTCAATATAAGTAAAGTCGCGGCTATAGGATCCGTCACCATTGATTACCGGACGTTCATGATTTAGCAACATTTTTGCCCAAAGGGGAATCACTGCAGCATAGGCCCCATCAGGACTTTGGCGTTTTCCGAAAACATTGAAATATCGCAGCCCGATTGTCTCCAGTCCATACAGTTGTGTGAAAACATGTGCGTAAAGTTCATTTACATATTTGGTAATGGCATATGGTGACAATGGCCTGCCAATCCTGTGTTCCACCTTTGGAAGTTCCTTTGAATCGCCGTAAGTTGATGAAGATGCAGCATAAATGAATCTTTTAACCTTTTCATCTCTTGCTACGATCAGCATATTTAGGAACCCGTCAATATTTGAGGCATTGGTTGCAATTGGATCGTTTATACTTCGGGGAACACTCCCCAAAGCTGCCTCATGAAAAACATAGTCACATCCTTTCACTGCCTTCTTGCAGACTTCGAGGTCACGGATGTCACCTTCGATAAAAGTAAAATTTGGATTTTCAACCAACTCTTCGATATTCTTATAGAAGCCAGTGCTCAGGTTATCCAGGCAAACGACCTGATTGTTTTGTAAGAAATACTCAATTAGGTTGCTGCCGATGAAGCCGGCGCCGCCAGTGACAAGGATACGTTGGTTGGAAAGTTTAGTTTCAGGTTTACTCACGATCATTTTATTTTTTTGGGGTGTTCGTGATTGCTATGCAATTCAAATTGCAGGTTTCAGGTTTTACAAAAAAATTCAGGTTTCAAGTTTCAGGTCTCAGGTTTTTTTCATCCAAATGGCTGAAAAGACAAGGGTGATTAGTAAGACCACACCCATCTGGATATACAATGGGGTTGAAAATAATACTCCATCAAGAATCCCGGTTTTAATCATTGTAAATTTCACTGAATAATATACCATCTTACTCAAAAGAATACTTACAAAAAGCGCAATTGGCACATACCACTTTGGCTTAGTTAGAAACTGTATAAAAAGCAAGACATTTACCGTTAACTCAATTGAAATCAGAATAGCTTTGACCATCGGAGGATGACCCACTATAAGCGAAGAAAAAACAGGGATGGTCAAGGCAAGGAAACAGGCATTCACATTGTTTCGTGTCAGCAGCAATCCGGTAAGAAGAACCAGCCGCATAGGATCAAGAAGATATAACGGCACCGGGCAAAGATGGGAAAGGGCCGGGATGAAGTAGACTACAGCCAGAAGAGCTGAGTCGACAAGGAGTTTCTTAATTGAAAAAGACTTTGAAAGAATTGCTATCATTGTTGTTTCCCGTTTTAGGAAATTTGATTAAGCACTTTCGTACCAGTAAGGAAAAACAGCAGCTATAATTACCCTTTCGAATAAGTCAGCGAAGTTTCTCCGATTCAGTTTGTAAGCAAATTCGTTAAGATAGTTTTGTAAGTAATCTGTGCTCATTTTATGATAGACACCAAGAAAAGTTCTTTTAGCATTGCTGATCGCAATGTGAGCCCATTTAAGAGTGGTTTTCGTAGTGTTTTTTGATGATTTTTCGGTGATATGCATATCGACAAACTTATGGAGATCTTGATAGTTTTTCCCCTGGTCAGTGAATGCAACACTGTCGGAAGTGACGTTGTCTTGAAAAAGAGTATTAACCGATTCCGATTTTTGGGAATCTAAAACCTTCATTTTGAAATATCTGCAATGCTTAGTTTCGATTCCAGTGTTAATATCCACCAATGGGGTTGATTCTGCCAATACACCAACATCTTGCTACCGTTGGCTGCCTTTGCCGCGTTTCAGATTTTTTCGTTCCCTTTCAGGTGTTGCTATTTCAAAAAATCCCTCATCGAACTCGATCATTCCTGTCAGCGAATATAGATCGTCCCTTTTGCCCATTAAGGTTCTGATCCTATGCATCAGGGACCACACCGTTTTATACCTTTTATACCCAAGCTGGCGCTGCATCTCACATGCTGAAATGCCTTTTTTGTAGCAGTCATAAATAAAATCGCCAAGTACCAGACCCTGAATGATAAATGTGAATGTTCCATCACCGTCCTACTTCTTAACGTAGTACGAAAATGACAAACCCTACACTCAAATTGCCCTTTGCAAGCCAGCTAGAAATGGCTGGTTCCGCCACATTTCTTGCAGGTCAGGCCTTGCTTGATACGCATATCCCTGTAATGCTCTCTGCATGCAGTTTCATCGGGAAACCGCTGAGTAAAAACCAATGTATTCATGTCTTTTTTCATGCAAAGTAACATCATGAGTACGCCAAACTATGGCGTGGTGTACGAAAGTGACTAATCAATTAGGAAATGAAAGATGTGAACTTATTTCTTCTTTACCTCTTGTTTCAACCTGGAGATGTATCCTCTGCTTAAAGCTTTTATTTCGCATCCTAGTTCAAAATATCGCCTGATCTGGTCATCGTTCAGGATGCCAAATGCGTCGATAACAGCAATGGAACCACCAGCCCATTTGACCATTTCATCAGGGTACAAATCAAGGTATTGTTTATGAGGCACGGCCAGGATAACGGCTTCGGCGCTATTCATGGATTGTTCCAGATCTTTCTCAACCACCGTTTGTTTCAGCCCCTCTTGGTTGCGGAAAAAACGCTTCCAGGAGCTTCCGGGCGAGGGATAGGTGTCCTGTTCCTCCAGTTCATACCAGTGATCAACATAGGGGTCGTGGATGCGGATCTCGGCGCTCACTGGCCCAGTAACCCAGTCCGCCGTCCTTGGGCAGGCAGTAACCGCCGTTGCCTTTCCCTGGGAAGATCATGTTTCTATGAGTGGGGTGTATTTTGATGGCGTCGATTACCTTGATGAGATCCACACCGTTTCTTTCGATTAACAGGCATCACTCGTTGAGATAAGCCAGGGTGGTGGTGCTGTAAGAGTTCTCGAGGCCATGGTGATTTCGATGAGCACATCACCCTCGAATCTTCGGCCTTTACCGGCGCCATGTTCAGTTTTATAATCTGCTTTGGCATTAAGGGCAAAGAATTCACCGGAAGAAGAAAAGGAACGTATGAGGTTTCAGGTTTCAAGTTTCAGGTCTCAAATTAAAATTTCAATCGTAAATTTTTTAATTCTTGGCAATCGTAAATCATGGCAATCGTAAATCAATTTCCGTTGTTTCCTTATTCCCCATTTATTCCAATCTTATTCCTTAATGGTTCGAATATTATTGACCGCTTATAGTCGGGATTTTGAAATATCGTAAAAAGAAGCAAAAAATGTAAGGTAAATGTTAAATAATGTTAAAAAAAGTATATTCTCTCTTCACCATTTCATAAAAGCCTGATTAACCGGTATTAATCATTAAATTCAGGAATTATGAAAACCATGGGTTCTTTTCAGTATGAGCTGAACGAAATGTTCGGCGAAATAAATCAGGCCTCCTCGATTGTGATTGGTTTCAACGCCGGAAAAACAGGCAAACCTTTGACCGATCAAAACGCGATCAGGCTGGTGTCGGTAAACGGTTTCAAATCGTTCAGTGAATTTGCCGCCGCTATCGCGCACATGCAGGACCATCTAATCGGTAAGATCATTGAATTTTCAGGCAAACTCGACCTGCGCGACAAGCGGGCGCTCCTATTGCAGGCCATCGGGTGCAGCCGTAGGCTTACCTGCTTTACCCTACCTGTGGGTCAACCCGCAACCGCGTGCCATTCAACACGATTACGTGCTATGATCTTCAAAGCGCCCTCCTTTACCTGCAACGGAACCTGGGCGGTACCCGGCGACGAAACGCGGGAATGTTTGCTGAGGCTGACCCGTCGTTATGCCTGGCTCTGGCAGATGCACGCCGAAGATCTGATACAAGAACTTTGTTGTTTCCTTTACCAGGTCGAATTCTGGCCGGCGCTCAGTACCGCCGGCAATAATACCACATCCCTCCATGAAAAGATCCCGGTCAATGGTAACGTCTCCGCCCTGGCGGCGCTGAGCAGGCTCTTTTTTGAGCACAAAGCCATCGCGCTCGACAACAAATCGAAGTTCTGCCGGCTCGTTGCCGACATGTTCTGCACGCCAAAACAACCACAGATCAGTCCGAAAAGCCTGAAAAACCATTTTGATTCTCCTACGCCGGAAACCATCGATTTCATTTGTGCAGAATTGCGAAAAATGATGAATAAATCCCGGAACCTTACCCTTTAAAATCAAGTTAATTCTTTCATTTTCCATATTTTACTAAAAGGTGGCACAACCTTTTACAACTACCGCCCGCCGGTTTGGCGGGCTATTTTTGTTGCACGAACCTCAAAAAATCACCCCCATGAAAACCCGAATCGTTAAAAACTGGCGCACCACCTTCCTCGGAACCGCCCTGCTGATCATCGCAATCGTCCTACTCATTTTCAAAACCCTGACCGGCGGCGAATTCATCGCCCTCCTCCCCACCATCCTGGGACTGCTCTTTGTGCCGGACACGGTATTTAAAATTCATAGAAGGGATTAGCGATTAGCGAATAGCGAATAAAACTCTGAACCGCCGGGCACTTCGACAAGCTCAGTGCCCTGAAACTCTGAAACCCTGAAACCCTTTTCCTATGGCAACCTTCGACTCTTTCGCAAACAAGATCCTTTCGCTTGAGGGCGGGATCTCAAACCATCCGGCCGACCGTGGCAAGCTTACCAACCTGGGTGTGACTATTTCGACCTGGCACCGCATGGGGTACGACAAAGACGGCGACGGGGATATTGATCCCGACGACCTGTTGCTTATCACCCGAAACGATGCTTTGAAGGTGCTCCGCTACTTTTATTGGAAACGATGGCGTGCCGACGAGATCGTGAGTCAGCCTGTGGCTGAGATCCTGGTCGACTGGCTCTGGTGCAGCGGTAAGTGGGGCATCATCATCCCTCAACAGATCCTGGGCGTCGAACCCGATGGTTTCGTAGGGCGTATTACCCTGAAGGCCGTGAACCATTGCGACCCGGTTTGGTTTCACCGGCAGATTTACCGGCAGCGGATTGTATTCATCCATCACATCATCGAACGAGACCCGTCGCAACAGGTTTTTTTGAAGGGTTGGATCAGAAGGATCGAACAATTTTCTATGTAAATAAAATCACAACCTAATTCCATCATTAAAATCCACTCCCTATGAAAGCATTACAGTTTTTTAAGATCTTCCTTCGTATCTTTTCCTTCGGCCGTCGTACACTGTACTTTTCGATTCCCTGGTTATTAATACTTGTAGGAACCCTTGTTTCCTGCTCGCCCCAGCAGAGGCTCGAACGGTTGATCAAACATCATCCCGAATTGAGAACCCCGGATACCATCGGGTTTATCGACACGGTGATCACCCCCCTCGCAAGACTCGACACCGCGTTGCCGTTGGTTGATCTCTCGGCGCCCGTGATGCTCCGGCACGACCGGCTGGAGCTCTCCGTGCTCCTGATCCGCGACACCATCCGCCTAAAGGCTGAATGCAAGGCCGACACCATCATTCGCACCCTTCGCATCCCCTTCGAAAAGATCAAACTCCAGAAATCGCCCCCACTGCTTTCATTCACCGATAAAATACTACTGCTATCCGGCATCCTCCTGGTCATACTGGCAGTTTTTGCAAGTGTTTTCAAAAGAGCGAATAGGGATTAGCGAATAAAACCCTGAAACGCCGGGCACTTCGACAGGCTCAGTGCCCTGAAACTCTGAAACTCTGAAACCCTGAAACTCTGAAACAAAGATACGTTTGTACAAACCATCCTGATCCCCGGCCAGGGATCGCAATTATTCACCTTAAAACCTTAAAACTATGTCAATCACAAAATCAAATGTCATCACGAAGACCTATAAAGGCAAGTTTGGTGACCAGGTAGTGTTCAGGAACCGCTTCGGCAAGAGCATCATGGCGGTTCCGCCTAAGAAAACCAGCAACGATCCGACGGAAAACCAGGTCAGCGCGCGTAAAAAGTTTGCGCTGGCCACGCGTTATGCCAAAAACATCCTGCAGGATCCCGATATGCTGATGGCCTATTCGGCGCGTTCCCGCGACGGTCTCACACCCTATATCCTCGCGGTGACCGACTATCTCAAGCCGCCGTTCGTCGATACGATCAACACCTCCGGGTATCATGGATCGCCCGGCGATAAGATCTGTGTCGCAGCCGGCGACGACTTTGCCGTGGTCGAGGTACTGCTTCAGATTGTCGGGCTTAACGGTGTAGTGATCGAGCAGGGAACCTGTACGCTGAATCAGATTACCGGATCGTACGATTTCACTGCCACTGCTACCGTAACCGAACTCACCGGCATCACGGTCATCGCCACCGCCCGCGATATTCCGGGTCATACCGCCAACCATTCTGTAACCCTCTGATCAGGGACATCCATCTGCGAAAAGGGCTCGTTTACAGGGCCCTTTTTTTGTTTCGCGTTTCGGGTATCAGGGCACTGAGCTTGTCGAAGTGCCCGGGAGTTTCGCGTTTCGGGTTTCACGTTAATGTCCATCGTCAATTCTTGTCTTATGAAAGCTATTTACGTAAGATATAGTTAAAAAATGTTAAAATGGTCAAAACACCCTTTACCTTTTCAAAAAACTCCGATTAAACTGAAAACAGGGAACCAGTGGACCAGCGGACAAGCGGACCAGTGGACAAGTTTTAAAACACTGAAACACTGAAACGCCGGGCACTTCGACAAGCTCAGTGCCCTGAAACACTGAAACTCTGAAACACTGAAACTCTGAAACCTTTTAACCCTATATACCATGGAAACCATTTACAAAATCAACCACGCTTTGTCTGATATCAGAAACCATTTGCAACGTATTGAGGAGCGATTGAATGTTTCGTCGCGGGAAGTCGGAGGCTGGCTCGATCACCAGGACATTTGCAAGATGCTGAATATTTCAAAACGAACCCTCGACCATTACCGGGAGTTGGGTCTGATCCCCTTCAGCAAAATCGGAGGCAAAGTATTCTACCGCGAAAGCGACATCAATGCCTACCTAAACAACCATATCACCCAAAAGAAACTTAAGAAGACAGGTCAGCGAAGCGCCGCTGTACAGGAAACCCGGTAGATTACCCCTTTCTAAGGTTCTCCCTTAACCTTCGCCAGACCGGAATGCCGTACACCAATCCGATTCCTGCAGCCAGTCCGAGAATGATTATGATCAGCATGGTCGTTAAGCTACCCGATGTCTTTACTGCATCCGACGGGGGCTCGATCATCGTAAACACCGGCGTGTTCTCCTGAACGTTTATTTTGGCTTGTTCCAGCAACTGCGACAGGCTGGTGTACACGTTAAAGGCGAGATCGTAATCGGCTTTGAGGCTTTCGCCTTCGGTGCGGGCGGCCGATCGTACAACATTCTGGTTGCGATCATTGTAGGCCGCCAGCCGTTGCTGAGCCAGCTTGTATTTGACCTGCGCCTCGGCATGGAGCTCCTCGATAAAAGCCTGATCGTTCTTCACCTTCCGGGTACGGTAGTCGATCACGTACCCGGTGAGGGTGTTCACCACCGAACCGGCCAACTCCTTCGCTACAACGGGATCGTTCATCTTTACCGTGATGTTGAGCAGATTCGTACCCTTCTTGATTTCAGCGTTGACTCTGTCCTTCAACATGCCTATTCTGCGCTTTTCCACCCTGCTCAACGACTTTGCAATGGAATCGGAACCCGGCGGGCCAACCAGTGAAGAACGTACCCCTGGTGAAGTGGTGGTTGAAGGAAATATATAGGCGCCGGTTTTGTTGTCAGGTTTCCTTGCTGAAGCCGTATCCTGGTCCTTATTACCCCGGATGGCTCCGAGTATGGTCCCGGGCAGTCCGATGGTGTATTTTGTCAAAATGCTGGTCAGAGTCTGCGCCGGATGCTGGTCTAAGTAGCGTGCCAGGGTGATCCGGGCGCCGCTTTTCGGGTCGGTTACCTGCTGGTTCAGCACATCGAGCCTGAAATAGACGCTCCCCACAACGAGAGGGTAGAGCGACGGGGTGAGGGCATCCTGCGACCCGCCTGCCGGCACCCCGGTGAGGGCCGAGAGCTGTTTCAGGATAGCCGAATTGGCAGCAGGGTTCGTCCCTCCCGGCTCCACCAGCAGGGTCACTTTCGACTCATACTCCTTCGGCGCAATAATCGCCAGAAAGATCCCCACAACCAAAAAGATCGCGGTCGTGATCAGGATCGTCTTCCGGCCAATCCACAACTTACGTAGAATCTCGACGAAGTCGATTTCGTCAGGCTGTTTATCGAGGTCTGTCATAGTTTCAGGGTTTCAGAGTTTCAGGGTTTCAGAGTTAAAGGAAATGAGGGTATGAGGGTTCAAGGATCAAGGCACGCACAGTCTTCGTTTTCCATTTTCCATTTTCAATTTTCAATTCCTTTCATTGTCCATTGTCCATTGTTAATTGTTAATTGTCGTTCAGTCAATCAGTCAATCTGTCCTAGCCTGAAATAAGTTGACCAAATCAAGTTAAAAATGATAACTAAATTTGGTAACTATGACAGACAAGACTAAGGTTAAAAAGCCGAGTAGACAGAACCGTTTTTTCAGCGACGAGTTTAA
>JAQWBQ010000143.1 GCA_028706295.1 Bacteroidales bacterium | reverse complement strand
CCTGCTCCGTTTGTGTCGGGAATCCATACATCAGGTAGGCATGTACCATAATCCCGGCACGGGAAAAATGGTGTGTCACGGTGGCGACCTGCTCAACCGTAACTCCTTTACCAATCATCTTCAGGATCCGTGGCGAAGCTACCTCCAGACCGCCCGACACTGCAATACATCCTGATTTTTTCAGCAACCTGCAAAGGTCGGCGGTAAACCGTTTCTCAAAACGGATATTGGTCCACCAAACCACTGTCAAATGCCGGCGAATGATTTCCAGAGCAATATCTTTTAGCAGGGCGGGGGGAGCCGCTTCATCCACAAAATGAAATCCGCGGTGGCCGGTCTGACTGATCAGTGCCTCCATGCGATCGACAATTTCGACCGGCCGGCAGGGCTCGTATCTTTTGATATAGTCAAGAACCGTATCACAGAAAGCGCATTTGGCCCAGTAACAGCCATGAGCCAGCATCAGCTTGTTCCAGAATCCGTCGCTCCACAGGCGATGCATCGGATTTGCAACCTCAAGTACCGAAAGATATTGTTTCAAAGGAAGTCCGGAGTAATCGGGAACACCCTTATCGCGCATGCTAATATCTGCTTCCTGCGAACCATTTTCAAAAATCACGGCATTGCCCGAACGGATAAAAGTTCGTTTAAGATCGTGAAGTTCCCGCGAACCATTCAGAAATCCGAGAAGGTGGAGCAGCGGAGACTCGCCATCATCGAGGGTTATGAAGTCAACATAATTAAAAACGCGGGGATCGGAAAGAGACCTTAATTCTGTATTTACAAATCCTCCGCCCATCGCGATTTTGACTGACGGGTGGTTTTCTTTGATCCATTTTCCGCAACGGAGCGCACTATACAGGTTACCCGGGAAGGGGATTGAAATGGCCGTTAAACGGGGCTTATAAGTCTCCAGTTTTTTTTCAAGCAACCCGGTCATGATCCGGTCGATGAAGCCTGGCGGCCGGACCAGGCGATCTTCCAGGGCATCGAATGAGGATGCCGATCTGCCTAAACTTTCAGCGTACCGGCTGAATCCGAAAAAAGGGTCAACATGGTCTTTTATAAGATCTGAAATGTCTTCCAGGTAGCAGGTGGCAAGGTGTTTTGCTTTATCCTGCAATCCCAGGCGTCCAAATGATTTTTCGAGATGATCGAGCTGTGAAAAACGCGGACCTTCCGGGAGAAATTTTCGCGAAGCAATGGCATGGGCCATTTCCGGTGATGAATTCTGGAGAAAATTCATGACGGGATCAATGGTACGGATGTAACATTCGCGAAGCTGTAACATTCTTGTTGCTTCGGATGACAGCTTAATCCCCGGGCATTCTGCTTCCTTGAAGAGATCCGTCAAACCTTTTGTTGAGAATAGTTCCAGGATCACCCCGATGCCCAGGTCACACTGGTACGAGACGATATTTCGGGTGTTGAGAAATCCCTTAAGGAAGGGAGTGGCCGGGTACGGTGTATTGAGCTGTGTAAATGGGGTAGTAAGCAGCAGGACCGGCCCTGACACCTCAGTGTTTGGGATGGGAAGAGATCCTGATTCCATCGCTGTACCGGGCTATAAATGCATCGTGAACACCATTCCGCCGGATCTTGTTCAGATGGGCCTTGGCCTCTTTGAGGGTTTTGAAAGAACCGACGGTATACCGATACCATTCATCGGTGAATTCTTTGTATACCGGTTCCTGGAGGTTGAATTTCCGGCGAACCGATTCGGCTGTATATTCGTTGGTCTGAAAGGCAAAAACCTGCACCCGGTAGGAGAGTCCCCGCATCATGGGACCCGATTCTTCGTCGAGGAGCAGTGATGAATCGATCGATTCGGCCGACATTCCGAGCGAATCGAATTCATTTTCGGGAGCTGCCTGTTTGATCGTGTCGCGTGTGGGGAATCGAAGCGGGGTAATGAGCTCGGGAAGCTTTTTGTATTCGGTTTCCTGTTGTGTTTTTTCAGCCGGCTTTGCAGGCGGTTCCGGTTTGGGAGGCATCGGTCCCATCTGGGGACCCGAGTTGGGACTTTTCAGTACCGCGGGATTCTTACGGTTAAAGTTATACGTCAGGGTGATTTGTGCCAGGGAGTACATATCGTAACGGAATCCTCCGACCGTCGCATCCATAAAATCGGAGTTAACGCCCCTGATGGTCCACTCAATACCCAGGTTTACTTTGTCACCCATATTCACATAAGCGCCCAGCCCGGCCATCGCCATGGCAGCTATGCTCCATTTTCCGGTAGTAGTGTTTTCGCAGATCAGTTCATGGGTGGTCAGATCTTTTTTCTTGGTTCCCCAGGTGGTGACTCCTCCTCCGAGGGTTACATAAACAAAAAATTTGCGGGTGGGTTTATGGCCGAGTACGAAATTGCTGAAGTTGATGGTGGTATTGAGGTTATATTCAAGAATGTTCCCTTCAAAATACTGGTTTCCCGGGTTGTTGTCGCGCCGGTAGACCCGGTTGGTTCCCGATATTTCGCCGTACATAACTTGTCCGCGGAGGGCAAAAACGTAGCCCAGTTGTTTGGTCAGGGTAAAGGTTCCGGCATACCGCCATTCGTTCATGTTGCTGCTTACGGGCATAAAATCGTTGACCTTAAGATCGCCGAAAAATATATTGGGACCGCCGCCGACGCCGATCGACCAGTTCCTGAAAAAGCCACGACCGAGCACGCCCTGTGTTTGCGGGAACGACGGTATGGTTAACAGGGTCAGGAGCAGGATCCCCGAATATTTCAACATTTTGGTCATACCAAGGGTACTTATCTGATAAAATGAATTCCTTTTTCCTTATACACCATTCAGATAAAAAAGGTTACAACCGACGGTTGCAAAGATACGGCGGATCAATTATGAAATAAAGTGCTGATAAAAAGTTTATTAAGAAATCTTTGATTTTTATATAAAATGATTAATTTTGCACACCCAAATTCCTCCTTAGCTCAGTTGGTTAGAGCATCTGACTGTTAATCAGAGGGTCGCTGGTTCAAGTCCAGCAGGGGGAGCCA
>JAQWBQ010000142.1 GCA_028706295.1 Bacteroidales bacterium | reverse complement strand
GAACTGTGGATGATCCGGGCCGGATCAAGCAACATCCCGACATGGGTGATCTTTCCTTCGTCATTATCAAAAAAGAGCAAATCAGCGGGTTCCGCTTCTGAAATGAGGGGTACGATCGTACCTTCAAACGCCTGTTGTGATGCATCCCGTTTGATCCGGATTCCGTTCATTTTGAATGTGATCTGGGTCAGTCCGGAGCAATCGATACCCAGAATGGACCGGCCTCCCCAACTATAGGGTGCCTGTTCGAAGCTCAGGGCAGTGGTTACCAGTGACTTCTGAATTTCTTCGCGGGATGCTGCCGTGCCGGAGAAAACCGGCGCCCGTTTTGGCTCAACGCCTTCCAGTGAAAAAACCTCATTCCCAATATTCATGCGGTTGCCGGTCATCCCGGGGAGCGAACTGCCTGCAACAAGAGGTATCCGCCAGCCTGAGGTTTCGTTTTTTAAAAATTGTACGGGTTCTGAAACTACCGGGGTATCGTCATTCACCAGTTTCAAATAGATATCCTGATCGAGGCTGCGGGCCTGAACTGCGAGAATCCAACCCTCGTAACCATCCCACTCCATCCGGATCCGGATCCATTCTCCGTCGGCTTCGAGTATTTGAAACAACTCCCCGAAAAGAAGCTGACTCACCATTTCGGCCCGGTGCAAGGGGGTGGCACGAACCGGTACCGCACCTTGTAAGCAAATTCCCTGATCCATTGTTTTTATTTTTGTCAGACCGGCCGGAACCAGGCTATCATTCAGAGATACTGATTACCGGAGCCGAATGAAGGATCAAAGGTAAAAAAAATCAGCTCCGCGATTTAATTTCCTCTTTGAGTTTCAGCAGGGAGCACGACCCCTGCGCTTTTGTGCAACCCTGACAATGCTCCGGGGGTGACTTGAAAAAGCGGAGTGTCCGCCGGATCGTGATCACCGTTGCGGTGGCGATGATGAGAAGGGTCAGATAAAGTTGCCAGTTCATATTCCCAGGATTAAAGTTCCCGTCTGAAAAACCGTGAAGGAGACCAGCCAGGCAAGAACGGTGGTGTATAAAATCAGGAACAGCGCCCACTTCCAGCTTCCCGATTCCCGTTTAATGGTCGCAATGACCGCGATGCAGGGCATGTAGATCAGGATAAAAAGAAGAAAGGATATTCCAACCAGTGGTGTAAAAAGTTTTGTGCCTTCACGGGGTCCCGACTGGTACGTTGCCATGTTGAGTTTGGTGCTCAGGGATTGTTGTTTTTCGGGCGTGTGGAAATGTTCAGCCGAGAACAGGACCCCCAGACTGCTTACCACGACTTCCTTGGCAGCCGCTCCCGTGATCAGGCTTACTCCCATCCTCCAGTCGAATCCCAGCGGGGTGATCACCGGTTCGATCACTTTTCCGATTTTTCCGATGTAAGATTGTTCAAGCCGTTGTTCAGGATTCGATTTGCTCCCTTCAGGAAAATATTCAAGCGCCCAGATCAGGATCACGGCGATCAGGATGATTCCTCCCATCTTTCGCAGGTACTGCTGTCCGTTTTCCCACATATGCCGGATGATCACCCTCACGGTGGGCATCCGGTAGGGGGGGAGTTCCATCACAAATGGCGCCTGGCTGCTTTTGAATAAAAGTTTTTTAAAGATCAGGGAGATCAGGATGGCAAAGAGAATACCGGTGAGATATAGGCCGAAGATGATACTGCCCGCGAATTCGGGGAAAACAGATCCGGCGATCAGGATATAGACCGGCAGCCGGGCGCTGCACGACATGAACGGGTTGATCAGCATGGTCAGCAACCGGTCGTTACGGTCCTTAATGGTTCGGGTTACCATGATGGCCGGAACGTTGCACCCGAATCCCATGATCAGCGGGATGAACGATTGGCCGTGCAATCCCATCTTGTGCATCAGTTTATCCATGATAAAGGCTGCCCGTGCCATGTATCCGGTATCCTCCATGAAGGATATAAACAGGAACAGGATTAGAATATTTGGCAGGAAAACAACGACACTCCCGACACCGTTTATGATCCCGTCGACCAGCAGATCTTTCAGCGGTCCGTCAGGAAACACGGCGCTTACCGAGGATCCGATCCATGCAACGAGCTGCTCGATCCACTCCTGCGGATACTGTCCCAGGGAAAAGGTAGCCTGAAACATGATCCAGAGAAAGAGAAAAAATACCGGGAACCCAAGCCATTTATGGGTCAGTAGCCGGTCGATCATCTCACTGCGGCTTTTAACAGGGGTCTTCGAAGTTCTGAACCTGACTGTTTCGCGGATCGCCCCGGCAATAAAACCGTACTTGGCATCGGCTATCAGCGTTGCTGAGTCTTCCTGGTAACCGGCTTCCAACCTGTGGATTTCGCGTTCGACGGTCTGTTTCAACAACGGAGCCGCATCGGGCGATTCGAGGCCGGGGATGATCCCTTTATCCTTCTCGAGAAGCTTGATGCTCAGATAACGCGTGGATGTCTGGCCCGCGAGATCCTCATTCTGCCGGATCACCGACTGTATCTTTTGAATTGAACGTTCGAGGTCGGCTCCGTAATTGATGTGGACATGCCGCACCACCGGATCCCGGTCTTCAAATACCTCAATCAACCGGTCGAACAACGCTTCAATCCCGGTTCCCTTCGAGCTGACGGTTGGAACAACCGGAATACCCAGCAATTTAGAGAGTTCCCGGTAATCGATCCGGTGTCCTTTTTGCTCGAATTCATCAAACATGTTCAGGGCAATGACAACCCGAAGGTCCATGTCGATCAGTTGGGTGGTCAGGTAGAGGTTCCGTTCGAGGTTGGAGGCATCAACCACATTCACAATGATATCGGGATTGTTGTTGATGAGGTGGTTTCTGACAAACAGTTCTTCGGGTGAGTAAGCTGTAAGCGAGTAAGTTCCGGGCAGATCGGTAATGTTGAAGGTGTATCCCTTCTGATGGAATCGGGCTTCTTTGGAATCAACGGTCACCCCGCTGAAATTGCCGACCCGTTCATGGGATCCGGAGGCATAATTAAAAAGTGTGGTTTTTCCGCAGTTGG
>JAQWBQ010000095.1 GCA_028706295.1 Bacteroidales bacterium | reverse complement strand
GAAAAAATCGTTCGGAACTGTTGATAACAAAGAGGTATTTTTATATACCCTTCAAAATGCAAACGGGATTAAAGTCTCGATTACCAATTACGGCGGAATCATCACCTCTATTTTGACTCCCGATAAACATGATTCCTTAGGTGATATTGTACTTGGTTACGACAGTCTTGCTTCTTACCTGAAGAGCACACCTTACTTCGGAGCCATTGTCGGACGGTATGCCAACCGGATCGCTAAAGGCGCCTTCAATCTCGACGGCAAACGGTATAAACTTACTGTCAATGACGGAAATAACAGCCTTCATGGCGGTTTAAAGGGTTTCGACAAGGTAGTCTGGGATGCGGTTGAATCGCATGACTCGCTGCAATCGAAACTGGAACTGACCTATCTCAGTAAAGACGGCGAGGAAGGATACCCGGGAAACCTCCGGGTAAAAGTCATCTACACGCTGAATGATCAGAATGAACTGATTACCCTGATTGAAGCAACCACCGACAAATCAACCCCGGTAAATCTGTGCAACCACACCTATTTTAACCTGTCGGAATGCGACACCAACATCCTGGGACATATTTTGACCCTGTATACAAGCCAATACACAGAAGTCAACGACGAGCTGATCCCAACCGGCCGTTTACTTCAGGTTCAGGGGACACCGATGGATTTCAATACTTCAGCAGCAATCGGTGAACGGATCGGAAAGGTCAAAGGGGGCTACGATCACAACTTTGTTCTGGATCACAAACCCGGCATTTTGTCCATGGCTGCTCAACTTTATGATCCAAGGAGCGGCCGGCAGGTTGAAATCCTGACGACACAACCAGGAATTCAACTCTATAGCGGAAATTTTTTAGATGGGACCCTGGTCGGCAAAGGGGGAAAAGTTTATCAAAAACACTTTGGTTTATGTCTCGAAACACAGCATTTTCCAGATTCACCAAACCAGACGTCGTTTCCTGAAACGATACTCCGCCCTGGTGAGAAATTCTCCGAAACCACCGTTTACAGATTCTCTGCATTTAGAGAACCTAAGCAGGAAAATGAGGAATAGGCCATCAGACTCCCGTTGATAATAATCATTCTCCGGGGAACCAGCAACGATTTTAATATTTGTTGGGAACAAACGTCTGTTCTGACATGGGGGGTCTGACATAACTTTTATCCTTAGCCAACGGGGGAAGCACAATTGTTTCGCGGGGTACCTCTTCGTACGGGATCAGACTCAGCAGGTGGCTGATGCAGTTCAGCCGGGCACGACGTTTATCATCGGCTTCCACAACATACCAGGGCGATTGTTTGGTATCGGTGTAGGAGAACATTTCATCTTTGGCTTTAGAGTACTCAACCCATTTGGTGCGTGATTCAACGTCCATCGGACTGATTTTCCACCGACGGGTCGGATCGTTGATGCGCTGGATAAAGCGCCGTTCCTGTTCCTTATCACTTACTGAAAACCAATACTTAATCAGGATGATACCGGAGCGAATCAACATGGTTTCAAAATTCGGGCAGGATCGTAAAAAATCCCAGTACTCGGCATCGGTGCAGAATCCCATGACCCGTTCCACTCCTGCCCGGTTGTACCAACTCCGGTCGAACAACACCATCTCACCGGCGGCAGGTAAATGGGAAACATAACGCTGAAAATACCATTGCGTTTTCTCCTTTTCAGTCGGTATTCCCAATGCAACGACCCGGCAAACCCTGGGATTCAACGATTCTGTTATCCGCTTAATGGCTCCTCCTTTTCCGGCAGCATCGCGGCCCTCAAACAAGGCAACCACGCGAAGGCCTTTATATTTGATCCATTCCTGAAGCTTAACCAATTCAACCTGTAGCTTCGCAAGTTCCTCCTCATATAAATTTCCCGGTAGCTTCTCCCGCTCATGATCGACGGGTTTGTCCTTTTGAGGTTCAGAAATCGGCCCTGACTCTTTCTGAAGGTCCTCTTTATGCTCCTTCTTATGCTCCTTGTTTTTATCTTTTTTGTGGCTCATCGAATTCAATTTATAGTTCCTGTTTACAGATTTCGTACGAAGGTAATACAAAAAAATCCTGCATCTGTCAAGCTGCTGTTTTTTGTTAAACCCAGATTTCTGTTAACATTAGTGTCGACCGAACCGTCTATTTTTCAACCACGAAAATCAAATATCACTTAATTGGGTTGACCCTGATCGGGCTCACCACTTTCTCCAATCTGCCGGCCTGCACCATTTTCAGACGGTTCACGAGCCCTTTTCCTCCCACCAGGCAAGGCTTAACCTGGTCGACCCGGTATGGCTACGTGGGGGTGGCAGAAATGGGTAACCAATTAAATCCAAGCTTGTCATTCTACTCCTCGGGAATCGATAATGGGTTTCCGGTCAGGTGTGTCAGGGATTGAACAGCCATCATTTTACTTTGAGAATCTTTCTTACAGCAGAAACGCCTTCAGCAGTAATCCTCAGAAAATAGATCCCTGCTGCAAAACCTGTCATATTTACTGTAATTTCATGTTTTCCCCGGTTCTCCAGTCTGTGGTCTTGTATTTTCATCCCGCTACCTGTGGCATTAAACATTTCAAGTGTCACATTGCTGTAATTTGCCGTTGAATAGTTCACTAAAACCAGGTCGGACACGGGATTCGGTGAAACACGGATTATCTCAGGGCCAACCGGGTTCTCTAATCCGAGGTTGAACACTTTGAATTTATAAAGAAACTTATAAACGATAGCATCCGGATAAGTCATCATGCATTTATTCTCACCGGCTGAAAGGTAAATGGTATTGTCGTCGGAAAGGGCGATTGCTGCCCATTGCGTGGGAATTGGCAAAGATTCATCCCCACTCCAGGTATTGGTGGTTATATCGTATATATAAAATGACTGGGTTGCGGTATTTACCGGCCAAACCGCTCCTCCGAAGACATAAATCTTATTACCAACGACAGCTGCAACGGCTCCAAATCTGGTAGCGGGCATATGCTGTTTGTACTCCCAGGTATTGGTTGTAACATCAAATACCTGAAGAAAATTTACACCATTATAGTTAAGGTCGACGCCCCCTATGACATAGATCTTTCCATTTACTGACGCGCATGCCATCCCCGCAACGGGATGTGGCATTGCAGGAAGTGTGCTCCACTGATCTGTTAAAGGGTCGTAGACTTCGGTGGACCAATCGTTGTTTTCTTTCATTCCTCCAACAGTGTATATTTTGTTGTTTACAACACAGATCCCGAACGAACTTCCCGGTGAAGGTTTGGAAGCTTTTATGGTCCAGACACCGGTTGAAGGATCGTATGCTTCATTTGCTGATGAGAGATACCCAAAGTATCCGCCACCGATAGCATAAACAATTCCATTTACCGAGGCTACACCAAGCATCATCCTGGGTGTCGGCATTGGAGCCACTTCAGTCCAGGAGTTTGTTGCAGGATCAAAGACCTGGACCCAGGATTCACCATACTCGTTATTGTGTAACGTTTTATCAGTACCGCCAACCGCGAATATCTTTCCTCCGGTCGAACATGCAGAATGGGCGACACTTGGATACATCATTTCATTTGCTTCGGTCCACTGATAACCCTGGGCCAATGTGCTGAATCCTGTAAAACTGATCCATAAAAAGGTCATGAGACCTGAAACCCATAAAGGATAAATCTTTTTCATAGCAAATACTTTTTGAATATGCCTTCAAAAGTATAGCCTGCAAAAATTGAAAATGAAACAGAATGTTTCATTTTCTGGACGAAAAAAGAAAATAAGGAGATTATTGTTTCATGGTCTTACCGGATGTTTCATTTACCGGTTTTGACTGTTTTTCTGATCTCGGTTGGAGTCTGTCCGTATTCCAAAGAAAATACTCTCGAAAAATAATTGGGATCACTAAAACCTGTCTCATAAGCAATCTCGGCTACTGTCTTAGAGGTACCTGTTAATTGCTTCCTTGCCTTTGCCAGGCGAAAACTTCGTATGTAGTGTGATGCGGGCTGTCCCGTAATTGCAATCAGTTTTCTGTGAAGTTGAACACGACTAATCTCCATGGAAGTGCATAACGCTTTAATACCAAACCGATCATTTGAAAAATTGTTTTCAAGTAATGAGTTGATTTTTTGAATAAAGCGTTCATCGGGATTTGTAACGGGTTTCAATGGTTCATCAATAAGTGTATGGTACCTTAACCTAAGTTTTTCCCGATTTATAAACAGGTTACTGAGGCAAATAAGTAATTCCCTTTTATTGAAGGGTTTAACCAAATATGCATCTGCACCGTATTCCAATCCTTCGATTCGGGATTCCTGGTCGGCACGCGCAGTAAGAAAAACAATCGGGATATGACTAGTCCTGAAATCCTGCTTGAGCGTGCGACACAATTCAAAGCCGTCGATACCTGGCATCATTATATCTGAAAGGATTATATCGGGAATTGTGCCTAAAGCTTTGTTGATCCCTTCATTGCCGTCGATTGCTATATCGAGACGAAAAGTTTTTTGAAGAACCTGTATCAGATACTGAATAACATCGCTGTTATCCTCGATAATGAGAAGATGCGGTAGTTGCCCCAAAGCTTCAGTAGAAAAAGAGGGAATTTGTCCTGACATATTCCATTCTGAGGCAGCCGGGAATAATTCAGGGAAATCTTCTTTCACCGGAGCAATTCTTGAAACCGGCAAGATGACTGTGAATTCTGCACCCTCCCCCGGTTCGCTTTTTACTGTAACATCGCCACCCATCAGCCTTGTGTATTCTCTTACCAGTGCAAGTCCGATGCCGGTTCCTTCTTCATTTGATGACAAGTCATTTCCCGCCCGGTAAAACCTTTCAAAAATAGCAGAAAGATGTTCTCCGGGAATCCCTGTTCCGGTATCCCTGACCCGGATGATTGCCTTTTTATCAGTATCCTCCCTGATTGAAAGATAAACATCACCTTGGGCAGTTGTGAATTTTAAGGCGTTTGTCAAAAGATTACCGACGATTTCTTCCATTTTTTCCGGATCAAAATCCATTACCAGACTTGTGCATTCGGAGAGATAATGAAGTCGTACATTACGATATGCAAAAAGACCGGAATAGGATCCAGTAAGCATTCTCAGAAAAGCAACTATATCGCTTCTGATCATATGAAGAGGCATCGATCCAGCCTCGAGACGGGCCAGGTTGAGCATCTGGTCCACCAATCTCAGGATTTGCTTTGAACTCCTCATGATCAAACCGGTTCGCTCTTCGTACTGTTCATCGGGGTTCTCCCGGATCATTTCCGTCATTCCCGAAATGATCGTCAAAGGGGTTCTGAATTCATGTGCGATATTAATAAACAATCGGGTCTTCAAATGATCGATCTCCTGGAGACGATCTGATTTTGCTTTTTCAAGTTCAGCCCGTTGGGCAAAAATGTAAAACACGTTATACAATATGAAAATTGAAATCCATATGGTATTTATACCGAAAAAAATAAAATTAAGCGTAGGCGACAGTTCATGGTCAGTGGGAAACCAGGGGAAAAGAATACTTTCCAGTAATGAGGTGGCAATATAAATGCAGAATAACCACAGCGCCATCCTTTTTGTCGGGAAAGCCATTGAATAAACTACCGTTGCCATTCCGACAAAAATCAGCCCCCCAGAATAAGGAATCCCGCCAAGCCGGATGATGGTAATACTTGTTAGAATCAGTACAAAAAACTGATTTATAAACAGGAACCAATGAACCACTCTTTTTACTGCAACAAAGACAGTGAAAGTCAAGGCATATGTCGAAATGTAACCTATGCCACATTGAGTCATGACCGGAAGCTGTAATGACCAGGTTATCATGCTCAGGACGGTAACAATAACCAATGTAATGGTTATTGAGACCATGAAATTCTTCTTACTTTTTAACTCATCTTCCGTGTCTCCGGGAAGAGACACAAGTTTAGTAAGCAGCCGGTTTATATCCATACTGTCAGCTTATCTCAAAATCTGTCAGTAGTCCCATTTAATCCTGATCAACTGATTCCCAATTAATATCATTCTTGAATGGAATCAAATTTAGGAAAAAAAATAAATACTGGTAATCACATCGTAAAACATATCGAATGAGCGCAAGTAAGCATTGAATGAAATGCCCATCTGCTTAGACAAGGGCAAAAAAATGGATTTGCAACCCAGGTTCATTAAGATGTAAAATGAGGCAGTATTTTATCGATGTAATAATCCGGAAGGAATCACTTACCCGATTAAAGCATCAATAAATTTTATAGAGATCAAAATATCTGCCTGTGTGGATAAGGGAAGCGCTTTTCGGGATTTCCTCCTGGAACTGATTGCTTTTCTGAACCACATAGAGGACCTGAGAATACTTCGGGTATTCGTAAGGTTTGATACCGGCCAGTTGGCCCGATTTAATCCGCAGCGTCCAGCTTGTCCAGAATTCAAGGCGGTGCTGAGCCAATACAATGGTGGAGGAAGGCTTCGGGATAACGGTACGCAATGATGATAATTCCAAATATTCCTCCTTTGAAATATAGGTTCGGCGTACACCGCTGGTTGCAACCGTCAGGGTGAGCAGAAGGGCGAGTACGATGGCGATCGGAATCCTGACCGGCTTTCGGCAGTACTGGAATATAAAGATTGTGATCACAGTCAAGGGAATCAGGGATATAAATAGCAACCGGTTGTAAATTGCGGTATTGATAAAAGGATTGGATAACAAGACAAACCAAATGACCAGCGACAGGTAAAAAATCGTTTGCTCTTTCCCCATTCGCTTCCGTATCCTGAAAAACAGTATGATCGACATAATTGAAAAGGAATTGATGATGATCAGATACAGTAAATTTTGCCAATCCCAAATTAATTTTCCCTGGCATATCAACATAAAAAAGGAATTACGGAAAATTTGCAACGGATCAGAAAAGTATGAAATCAGGTGCAGAAATCGCTGATTGTCATATAACTTTAAAAGAAACGGCAGAAGGATAAACACCAGTAGAGAGAAGGTTATGAAAACAATCCTGATCCCCGGTTCATGGAACCATTTAATGATCTTGCTGATACTGAAAAAACCTGTGACGAATGTGAATACAAGCAGGAAGATAAACAGGGATGAAAAGCAGCCAAAGTGTGTCAGAAGGGTGAGTATTACCGAACCTGCAGCCATAACCAGTTCTTTAGTTTTTCTATGGGTGCTAAACTGCCATAAATAATAGAGCGTCATGTAGACAAATAACATGCTGATGGCATTTTTATCAAAGTCGATGGCAAAAAGAACGAGCACAGAGGGATTCAGTACCGACAACGCCAGGATTACCGCAAGATACGCCGGATGAATGTTGCTTTTTGAAACCGATAGCGTCAGATAAAAGACCGGGATCACGATCAGCGAGGGCACGATTGCATTTACCAGTCTGCAGGCAAAAACGATGGAATCGCTGACCGGCATAGAAGAGACGAGAATGATGATCCTGGCTGCCAGGGCCTCGATCCAGAAGACCAGGGGCACATCGCTGTACCCCAGCGTTCCTCTCTCAAGAAGACATCGAACCTGCAGCGGATAATACATGCTTCCCAATCCGGGGATAAGGTGACTGTCGGCAGTTGCAATCAGCCTGCACACAATTGAAATTAATACTATTGCAAACAGGATTCCGTATCGGATCATCCATTCCGGATTTGTTTTTTTATTCATACGTTCTCTCTTTCTGTTTTTGTAACATGGTTATTTTGGTTTTTTCCCTTACACGTTCTCATTGATTTAGGCGAGATTCCACGGCATGGTTCATCTTACCGGTTATTCATAAACCATTCCAGATATGCATGAAATCGATGTTGTACGCGTTAGCGGGAGCGTCGGTGTTGCATCAACCCACGACCCTGTATTCTCTCAGTGCGGATTGCATTTGGGTGGAAGTTTATCATCAATCAACTTAAAAAAATTATCCCGGTACGTGATGCTGATCGGTATCATCTGGTCAAAAATCTTTATCCTGTTTCGTTCGATGCTTTCAATGTAGTTGACTGCAACAAGGAATGATTTATGAACCCTTACAAAGCGAGGTGGCTTGAGTTTGCGCTCCATAAATTTAAAGTTCTGAAGCGTCATGATCTTTCTGGTCCGGGTAACTATTTGCAGGTAGTCGCTCATCCCCTGGATAAAAAGAATATCGGCAAAAAAAATCTTTTCAAGCCGGTACTCCGTTTTCACGAAGAAAAAGTCATTCTCCTCCTCCTGCTTGCCATTCAACCCTGTCATGAGGTTATCCATTACACGGTCGACAGCCTGAACAAAACGGTCGAAAGAAAAGGGTTTGAGTAAATAATCCGTAACATTGAATTCGAAACCTTTCAAAGCATATTGTTCGTAAGCTGTTGTGATGATGATCTGGGGGTGGTACTTAATTGCTTCAAGAAATTGGATCCCGGTAAACTGTTCCATTTGAATATCAAGAAATATCAGGCTTACTTGTTCTTCTTTCAGGAAAGAGATGGCATCAAGTGCATTGTCAAAAGTTTTTACCAAAGTCAGGCCATTAATCCTGTCGGAAAAGGAGGCTACTTTTTTTAATGCGAGGGGTTCATCGTCGATGGCAATACATCTAATCTCCATGGGTCTCTATTGTTAGATCTACTGTAAAAAGTCCTGATTTATCAACAATATCCAGTGTATACCTTTTACCATAGATAAGGTCAAGGCGCCGTTTTACATTGGCAATCCCGGTTCCGTTTTGATTTGAAGAGGCGGATCTGCCCAATACATCATAACGGTTTTCAGAGGTAAAATTGATCTTGGTTCCATCCACCCTGAATGTAATCATAAAGCCGGCATGATCGCCTTTGAATGTTGCATATTTAAAGTCATTTTCGACAAACGGAATAAAAAGCATCGGAGCAACGAGCAGGTCGGGATATTTTTTTGGGACAACGAGTCGTATCAGGTCAGGATTGGAAATTCTTAAGGTGTACAAAGAAACAATATTACTGATATAATTGATTTCCTTGGAAAGATCGACAAAATCAGAAGCCGTTTCGTATGACATATAACGCATGATCTCGGAAAGTTTAAGCAACGACTGTGATGCTTTAGCGGGATCTTCGTAAATCAACACATCAATATTATTCAACGTGTTAAATAAAAAGTGCGGATTAATTTTACTTTTCAATAAAGCCAGTTCACCTACCGCCTTTTGTTTTTCAAGTATTTCTTTCAGGTTCATGGTATTCAGCCAATTCAGCATGACCCTGAACAACGAACCAAAGGTAGCTACAATGGTTATGACCGTCATCCCGCTGAAATGCATCTTGATGCTATAGGTGGCATAAAATCCGTGGAATTCCCCACTAAAAATGGATTTAATAAGAAACAGCGCCGAATAACCCAAAAAGGTAAGGATACACAGGCACGCTATTGAAACCAGGAAAAAAAGCGAATATTTCTTTTTTTCCAGAAGTGCGGGAACCATAATGAAATAAAAAAGATAGAAGGGGACTGCCATGTAAAAAGTGGAAGCCAGGTACATCGAAATTTTTTCGGGATCGCTGAACATGGAGAAGTCCCTGAAATTGACAAATGCCGCAAAGAGCCATAGAAACAGATGCAGTAACAGGATATTTTTTTTGCTCATGATTTAATTTTTCCACAAAAATCAAAGTTACACTTCTATCAAACAAGAAAACTCGGCCATTGATTCAAATTCTTATCCGTGATCGAAGGATTTATCTGTAAAATGAAAGTATCATTAAAGAGTACCCGGAATGGTACTGTTACAACAAGATCACTTCCATGATCCCAAAGCCGGGAATGTCAAGCGGTTGTTCAATTGGCCTGAGCACAGTTTCACCATCCGGACTTTTAATTTTCAGTTTTTCAATTCTGAGCGAACCCGGGACAATCGTGAAACGTTCAGGGGCTTCACCGGTATTGAAAATCCTCACCGAAAACCCCTGGTCTTTACGTGAGAGCGATGTAATAATCACATTGCGATTACTCAGGGTGAAGAGCGAACCGGCGGGGAGCATTCTTTCGGTGGGAATTGTCAATAGCGGTTGGTTGAACGATAGCCCTGCCCGCTGGGTTTCCGGCAGGTTAAACAACCCATGAGGTATTAAGGCATAATGGAAGGTCACGGTTCCTTCCTGATCGGCTTTGAAGTTGGTATGCCAGTAATTGTTCATCACATAGGAAACCAGGGTAGGGTTCGTATCCGGTTTCGACTTCCATACTTTTACCCCGGATTTTCCGGGAGTCTCATCGGTCAGGTCACCGGGTTCAATCAGACAGGCTTCACGTAAAAGAAGAGATACACCACCTCGCTGGTCGGAAATGTCGCACCAATGCTGAACACAATAATAATCCTGGTTGGAACCAGGAAGCTGGTTCACACCAGGCTGAAATATTCCTCCCCAACCGGTATTGTAACGGGTTACTGCGTCATTCATGGAAAACGGAAATGAAAAGTGGACCGATTCCTTTTCCCGGATAGGATTTTTGTCGATGGTATTAGCAAGTTCCAAACGGTTTATCCCTTTAACGATTGTTATTTCCCTGATCAGGGAATGGCATCCCGGGGCGGTGTTTCTAATCTGTACAACAGCCAGTAACGGACCGTTTTCCTTCAGCCGGATCTCACCGGATGGATCATTCGATACGGCGTATTCGGGATCGAGGCCCGGCACATAAAGAAATTTGTTGAGCCCTTCCCCGTTACCGCTTTTCACGAGTTCGAATTGCAATGGTTTCCAGATCAGGCTGATGATACAGCCGGTAATGGTATCGATTTTCAGTCTGAAAAATTCATTTTCCATCTGTCCGTCTACATGATCCGACCATGACCCTTCAGACCTGCGTTCTTTCTTTCCCAGTGAATAACTCCTGGATCCCAGTGAGGGAACGTCTGATGCGAGAAAAGCCAATCTTCCGTCGTTAAGTTTCTGACTGATGACTTCTTTGCCACTGTCATCTACCACTACATCCGACGATGAGGCGGCAGCTGAATCAATGTAAACCACATCGGTTCTTGGCCACGAAAGAGTATTTAAAACATCGAATGTCTGCGTACGGTCTGGTAGTATAAAGGGATTGTACAAGTACTTCACAAGGGAATCGGCATCTAAGGCAAATTGCTTTTTAAATTCCCATTGGTCCTTTACAAACGGAATATCCGGATCGGTAATGCTGTTATAGGCTCCCCAGGTATGTTCATCGAAAAGCAATATTTTTTCCCATGCTTTGGCAATGTCATCGGCCGGATACCTAGGACTTCCTTTAATGGAATACAGATTCGAAACCTGTGTGAGTTTTTCACTGTTCACCCGGTTCATTGCCATACAGGCAGCGGTGGAGTAAGCGCCATCCTCCCAGTATGGTGTAAAATCACCTGAAAATGCCGGTAACTGATCACCATATCGTCTTTCGAATTCTCTGAACATCCCATCAATAGTACTGAGGATGATCTTTGGCGAATTGTACTTTGCATTCCAACCGGCTACAAATCCTGATATGAGGCTGTCGGTGGGACCATTATCGGCAACAATACTGTACCTCCATTGAACCATCTCATAAGGATATCCTTCAGCATCCAGTTCATTCATGTAAGCAGCAATCTTCTTTTTACCTCTACTGTATATATCCCCTGCTTTCATGCCATGCCAGGAAGAATATCCCTTGCCTGCCATCCAGAACAATATTTTCTCATTCCCCGATGGCGACACCCACCAGAAAGGCCGGTCAGACCAGTTTTTGTTTGAATGTCCGACCCGATCTCCACCATCGGGATAGGATTCCACATAATTGGGGCCGTCGGAGAAATAGCGAATTCCACTGCGGGCTAAGGCAGGGATGGTACCCCAGGTAAGTCCCGGAATATCGGTGATCATAGCCGCAGGAAGGCTGATACCAAAATCCTTTTCCAATTTCCCGGAATAACCGGTGAGCATGAACAACTCCTCAGGCTGACACAAGCCCGTGGTAATGCCGGCATAGAGCGCTCCGATACCAATACGACCATTCTTAACAGCCGTAATCAGATCAGCTTTTTGTTCAGGGGAGCAAACCTTAAGAAAATTCTCAACCGCCATGGAAGTTTCGATATTCCATTTAAATTGCGCTTCTATCGGAAGATCGCCGGTCTGACTGATGTATTGAAGTGCATTGGCAATATTCCGGTTCTGGATCTTCTCCACCTCTTGTTGACGGTGAGAATATCCTACATCGTAATGTGAATGATGAATCAGATATATTTCCCTTTGTATGACAGGCTTCAGGATCAGGTTGAATTCTCTGACTGACTGTCCGGGAATAAAAGCCTTAACATTTATGAGGGTTTCCGATGAAACCGCATCATGAAAAATATCAAAGTTATTCGCACCATTTTTCAGAATAAAGCGGTATTTTTCAGCGTTATCAACCAGAAGTGTCAACGGCACCTGATTGCCGAAATGTATTGCGACAACGTTTAAAACCTGTCTTTTATCTTGTGTGAGCAAGGGTACCGGTTCAATTTCAACACTTTCATTAAACTCATATTTGAATGTCATGTACCAGTCGGCGCTGTTCTCCTGACGCCCGACCACTTTCAGTTTCAAAGGCTTTCCCTTTTCATACAAAGCCGCCGGCACCCGGAGGTACATATAGCCATGTGCATCGCCGCATGCATCATCCATTTTCCAATCAAAAACAAGTTGTTCACCATTTTTACCTTTAAAGGACC
>JAQWBQ010000094.1 GCA_028706295.1 Bacteroidales bacterium | reverse complement strand
GGGAAAACAAAAAATATGTTGATTTCATACCTCTTTTTTTATGGCATAAATGTATGAAAAAAGTGGTATGAAATGCAAGGGGAGGATTATGAAATGCTTCCCGGCCGGAACGATTAACGGCTGAGGGAGGTTATGCCAGGGCTGCCGGCCCGAAACCGGGCTTAACATTCAGTTTCTGCAAATAAGAAATTGCCTCGGGTCCAAGATTAAAAATCAGATCGAGTGCACTCAGATTCGTCAGAAAACCGTGGGCGGGCTCAAAGACCTGATGGTAGTGGGGGATGTTAAAGGTTGAAGTGATATGTTTTGAGACGGCAGTTTGTCTGCAGTCGGTCACCCCGGCGGGGTGGGTTTCAAATTTCGAAGTGAACGCGATGCCGACCTTTGCGTTAAGCATTTGGAACAACGCCTGAAGCAGGTCGAGGTTCAGGTCGATAAGATACGGGTGGTTTTTGAAATAGAACGGTTCCAGGTAATCACGGTAATAGAGGAAAAACGGTGAATTATTGTAGGCAGTTTCGATCGAGCGCCAGTGGATCTGTTGCCAGCCGCGCTGGCCGGAGATGCGGATATCGCGCGTCAGGGTGTGATTTCCGTTGACCTTGCTGACCGGAACCGAAAGAACCTGCCGCCCGTTGGGACCGTAAATGACACAATGGTTGCGGCAGGTTTGTTTCTGATACGTTTCGAAGTATTCCATGACCACCGATCCTGCCTGAAGTACAGCTCCCAGATAACTCACCGGGGGAAGATAGGCGGTCGGAATCAGCAGGGTCATTGTTACCGGATATTTTCTTAATTGGCTTTTTCCT
This sequence comes from Bacteroidales bacterium, assembly GCA_028706295.1. Classification (GTDB taxonomy): domain Bacteria; phylum Bacteroidota; class Bacteroidia; order Bacteroidales; family FEN-979; genus CAIVAT01. The sequence continues at coordinate 12,244 of JAQWBQ010000094.1, read as the reverse complement.
GGAGCAGTACTTCACTGATGGCGCGTTTCAACGCGTCTTTCGGAAGCGCGCCAACCGACATCTGCGGCTGATCTTTCATCGGGACAAACAGCATCGAGGGAATGCTCCTGATCCCGAAAGCGCCCGCCAGCTCCTGCTCAGCCTCGGTGTCGATCTTGTAAATATTCACCTTCCCGGCATATTCGACGGCAAGCTCCTCGAGGATCGGAGCAACCATTTTGCAGGGGCCACACCAGTCGGCATAAAAATCGATGATACAGGGCAGATTTCCTTCAAATTTCCACTCCTGGTTTTTCTCATAATTGAAGACCTTATCGAGAAATGTCTGTTTTGTTAAATGTTCGACCATGATAAATTGAATTAAATATAATTAAATTAATGAATGTGAATTGATTAAAATTTTTACTTGCCACCGCCCGGCTTAAGCAGAATCGTGTTGATGGCTTCGATGTAATTGGCTTTTTGCATGGCGCCAACTGCCATCTGAGGCTTCCCGTTTTTCGGAACGAACAGGATTGCCGGGATGGAACTTACATTAAACAAGCCTGCCAACTCCCGTTGCTCGTCGGTATTAACCTTGTAAATCCTGATCTTCCCCTTGTATTCTTTCGACAGCTCTTCCATGATCGGGGCAACCATCTTACAGGGACGGCACCAGTCGGCATAAAAGTCGATGATAACCGGCTGATCTCCGGCAAAGACCCATTGCTGCGGATTCTTCTTGTAATCCCAGACCAGTTTCTGGAAGGTGGCAGCCGTTAGTTTTACGACCTGACCATCCGAATTCTCAGCAACCCCGTTTTCCCCGGCAGGACTACCGGTACAGGACGATACAGTAAAGGATGCTAGTAGCAGGATAATAAATGTGAGTTTTTTCATAGGATTTGTTTTTTGACGATGCAAAATTAAAAATAAATTTCTTATAAATCGCATAAATATCACTATTTTTTTTACTTTTGCAACAAATTTATTTTCAAGGTGAAATCAATCTCTTTTAAACAACTTGATATTCAGGATCTTTCTGCATTTTTCGATACGGAGGATTCCTGTCTTCAGTTCCTGGCATCGAAGAAATGGGAACAGGGTTATGTTTGCCGGAAATGTGGTCATACCAATTATTGTAAGGGGAAGACACCGCATTCGCGGCGGTGCACCCGATGCAAACATGAGGAGTCAGCGACCGCCCATACTATTTTCCACCGATGTCATATTCCCATAACCGAAGCCTTCCGGATTGTTTATATGGTATGCCATGATCCATCCGTTTCTACCTATGAATTGTCACGGCAAATAGAATTGCGGCAAATGACCTGTTGGAAACTGAAGCATCGCCTGGTCGAATGCATCAGGAACAAGGGTGAAGTCGATTTGATGTATGTCGAAACAACTCCTTCCGGAGGCTCACTGAATAATGAGCTTACGAACAGATGATGTTCCGGCTTCATCAACCGATAACAGGTAAAATCCTTTTGACAGTTGGCCTAATCCAAGCCTGACACTGTTTTGACCATTGCGGGTCTGAACCTGTTCCTGAAAAACAGTTGTTCCCTGAAGGTTTCTGATGGTTATCGTTGCCGAACCCGCCTTTTCACGGAAAAATTCCACCCGGGTGAATGCAGAGGCCGGATTCGGAATGATCACAGTCTCAGCGTTCTCTTCCTGTCCTGGCATCCCCAGGGTTGACTTGGGATAGTAAATCTCCCATCCTTTCGCGGTTACGGTACTGTTGGTGAGAAAGATGAGCAGCGCTTTTCCGCTTTCGGCGGTAACAGGATCGGGCAAAGAAGCGGAATCGCAGGCCCCCGAAAGTGTGGCGAGTAACAAGCCGTTCGACTGATCATAAATTTTCAACAGGTCATACACGGGTTCGGTATCAAATCGTCGGAAATAGAGTGTCAGCGGACCACCGCTCTTTTTTTCAACCTTCCATTTACACACGGTGTTGTTGTGGTAGTTAAATCCGAAGCTACCATCGGTAAAATCGACTGTGTCGGCCAGGATCGACTGGGTGGCGGTACACCAGACCGGCATTTTACTGGTATAGGTTCCGGTAAATCCATGCCCCATGTTGTCTGCCCCTGAGGTAAAATGGATGAACATTTTGTTGCTGGTCCCGGTCAGCGGAGCCGGGATCGTATCTCCCGAAAAAGTTCCCAGGATGGGGTAAGATGCGTCGGGTCCGTTGTAAACAGTTAGTTGATCGGCCGGTTCAATATTAATGTGATCCCATGTGAAGGTAATGGATGTTACCGAATCTTCCTCGGTCTGGGGATCGATGAGCCACGAGCAGTCGGATGCCGGCAGGTACCGGTGAACCGGTCCGCTGCCGTCGGCCAGGCTTCCCGCCGTGTACGGAAGAATGTGCTGTCCGGCGCAATAGGTAGGGAAAGTATTGTTAACGGTATCCGGAAAAGCGTTGATGATCATCTCCTGGGCAAGCTTAAAATTATTGCCGCCTGGTGTCAGGTTGGTGGTGTAAAAATACCCGTTGTTCTGCCCGCTCCATCCGAAGTTGAAATGAAAGAAAGCACTGTCCTGGTAACCGTCGCAAACGAATGCATGGCCATCCACGTTGGGAGTTGACCATCCGGCATAATAGAGCGGCATCCGGCGGTCAAGATGCGCAATCAGTACGCTGTCCCAGTTCAGGTTGGTGCTGTCGCGAAAGAGATATTGCGTTTCGGGCGAATACCTGAAAAAGGTCCTGAGCGCATAGGCAGCCTTGTGGTTGTACATGCCCGATCCGTCGGGACCATAATCGAGATCGCAGGAGACCCCCAGATGGAATAGCAACTGTGCGATTCCCGGATTGGAAACGGTGGTCGAATTCGTCATATTTGACCAGTCGTAATTTGTACTTCCGAAATCAGCGGAAATCGTTCCATAATCCGGATCCTCGTAGGAATAGCTTCCCATCCCGGTTACCGGCCACCGGTAATAATACATCAGTTGTCCCATACATACCGGTACACAGCCTGCGTAAGTGTGCCCGCCCGGGCCTGCCGGATCGGCCGGACATTGCCCGTTGTAGGGAAAATTCTGGTTCCAGTTTGAATTGATAAGAGGAGCAACCGCACCGCCTGATGTCTGTTTCAGGTTCTTTACAGCCTGTGCATCATAGTGCAGGTAGCGATCCCAAAGGCGTCTGATTTCATTGCGGGGCTGAATGGGGTGAATCCGGGCATCAGCAATCTGATCTTCATATTGTTTCATCCATGCACGGCATTGAGGCGGTGCATCTTCGGTACGGTACCACCCTTCAAAGGAATAGGCCAGCGCCGGGACCACCGCGTCGATGGCTGATACCACCACGAATCCTGCCGGTTCAAAGTTGAAGATATAGAAAACTTCGCGGTCATTGACCCGGATGGGAATCGTTTCCACAACTTTTATCGTTGAAAGATCCGTGGCGGTAAACCGATTGATCTTTTCATGGAAAAAATGAATACCGACCTGCCGTGCGACGGTTTCGGTCACTTCACCGGCTGTCGCAGCAAGTATCGAAAAAAAAGTTACTCCGACTACAAGAATGTTTCTTCTCATAAACAATATGTTAAAGATAACCTCCGGAAGTTTAGTTTCAAACTCCTTACCCGGTTTTGAAAGATAAGAACCCGGTCCAATCTGACCGGTAGCGCTATTGTTGCAAGCCTTTAAGCAATCCGGCGGCCCGTTACTGGACCACGATTTTCCGGGTAACCGTCGATTGGTCACTCTTCAGATGCATCATGTAGATCCCTTTCGGGAGGCTGGTCAGATCGATCGATTTTTCGTAGCGTCCTTGCTGATTCTGTACCTCGTCGCTGAACAGGATCTGACCCCGGGCCGACATCAGTTCGATTGTCAGCGTTCTGGTGTCGGTCAACGTCAACCGGATATTCAGCAAATCGGTTGTGGGATTCGGATAGATTACCAAATCCTCAAAGCCCTCTTCACCAGGAGCCGCGGTCATAGGACTATAATCGATATCCCAGCCTTCGCCGCGGACGGAATTATTGGAAATCCACATTAAAAGTACGCTGCCGGTATTCGAAATGATCGGCGCCGGCGGGGTTGGATAGCTGCCTGACAGAGATGCAAGCTGGGCGCTGGTACCCATGTCGTAGATCATCAGTTTATCATTCTCCGCTTCGGTATCGAAACTGTTGACGGTGAGCATGAGTTTTGTCGGCCCCGTGGGGGTGATGGTCCATTTGCAATTCGAAAGGTTGCGGTAATCGAACCGTCCGCTTCCGTCGGTCAGGTGTCCCCACGAAGAGGTCATCAAGGTGTTGGCGTTGCAGAATTTTTTCAGGGTCGTCGAAAAATTCGCCCTCCAGCCTTGTGCTGTTTGAGATCCGTCGGAGGTGAATTTGACAAACATTTTCGGCCCGGTTGAAGTTACGGAGGGCATGGTCGACAGGGAGCCGGAAAAGCTTCCCAGCAGCGGTGCGGAGGCGTTGTCGCCGTCATAAATCTGCACCAGATCGCCCGATGCGGTGTTAAACCGGGTAAAGGTGAAGGTAATTTTATCGATGCTGTCGTCGGGAGCAATGAGCCAACTGCAATCGGTGTTGTTCTGATAGTCGAGGATTGGCCCCGATCCGTCCTCAAGGGATCCGAAGTCGGTGGTTACCAAGGTGTTTCCGGAACAATAGGAGGGATATTGCGCCGGGTCGGGTGTAATGTGTACGACTGCTGTCTGGTTGTAGTTGAAATTGCTGCCTCCCGGGGTCAGGTTGTTGATATTGAAGTAACCGTTGTAGCTGCCGCCCCATCCCCAGTTGAAATGGAACATGTAATCGGTCCCGGCCTGTTGGTATCCATCGAGAACAAAGGCATGACCGACCGAATTATCATCTCCCGTATATTGAATGGGTTTACCGGCATCCACATCCTCTTTGAGGAGGGCAACCCAGGAATCGTAATTTGGATAACGGTTTTGCTTGAGTGTGGTGGAGGCGTATTTAAAATAGGATTTCAGGGCATAGGCAGTCTTCGATGAGTTGGAACCTGACCCATCCGGGCCGTATTGCATATCAACTCCGATGCCACAATGCCATGCCAGCAGGGCGAGGACATCCGATTCGAGGGTGGTCTGATCGGGCATACCGTTCCAATCATACGTACTGGCCGTAAAATCTGCGCATTGGGGTCCGTAAACCGACTGTTGTGGGTAGATGCAGTGTGAACCCAGTCCTGAGGCGGGATATCTCCAATAATGCATGATCTGGCTCATCGAGGTAGCGATGCAGCCGACCGGAACACGGCCATAATAGCTGCCTGTGCTGGCTGCATCCTTAGGACACATGCCATTGTAAGGAAAATCCTGATTCCAAAGACTGGTAATGAGCGGTTCCACATCTGTGGTAACCAGGGTATTGTCGAGCAGCGATGGATCGGCGACCATTAACCTGTTCCATTCCTGAAGGGTGGCCGGGTCGGGTTGCAGATTCTTGATTCTGACCGAATTGATCTCATACTGGTAGTTTTCCAACCACCCTGCAAGATTCTCCGGAATATTTTCCCCGGACCATGGCGCGTCGAAAGAGTATCCGAGTACCGGCAAACAGGCATCGTCGGCTGACAGGATCAGATAACCCAGACCTGAAAAGTTGAAGATAAAATAGACCGGAACATCTGCCGTTTTTACAATGAATTCGCGCTCAATGACTAAATCCTGATAGTTGATCTGCCTGTGCAGGTTGTTGGTCAGTCGTTCAAAATAAAAATTCTTTGCTACCAGCCGCGCGTTTTCAATTTCAACAATTTTTGCAAAAAGGCTGTTCCCGGTAAGGAAAACCAGGAGGGTGATGGAAAGGATGATTTTTTTCATGACGGGTTTTGTTAACGTGATACCAAGGGCTGAGATTTATTTGTTACCTGCCAGTTGATCATTGAAAGCAGGAATTGTATTGCTGCTACAAAGATATAAAATCCGTTGATATGATTCAAGAGTCGCTGGTGATTGATTCGCAGAATTGTTCGATTTTGGTTACTTTCGTGAATTCATTTCTGTGTTATGGCAATATTGATCTTAAATATCAAAGAATTGATCCAGGTTGAGGAGCAACCACGGGCAATGGTTTCGGGCGAAGCCATGTCGAAACTCGATACGATTACCGATGCCTGGTTATTTCTGGAGGGTGACCGGATTGTCGATTTCGGAAAAATGCCGGGAGGACGGAATGTCCCGGTCCAAACGGTGAAAGAGGATGTTTGTGGTTATCTGGCCGGGGTCAGCAGGCAGACCGTTACTGTGCCTCCGGGTTCCATCGATGTCATTGATGCCGCTGGCAGGATGGTATTTCCCAGTTTTTGCGACAGCCATACCCACCTGGTTTATGCCGGTAGCCGTGAGATCGAATACATCGACAAGATCAGGGGGTTGTCGTATGAGGAGATCGCCCGCAGGGGTGGCGGCATCCTCAATTCGGCCAGGCGTTTGCATGATGCAAGTGAGGAGGAGCTGATCGAACAGGCATTACCCCGACTGAAGGAGATCATCAGCTACGGGACCGGGGCTGTCGAGATCAAGAGCGGTTATGGTCTGAACACGGAGGATGAACTGAAGATGTTACGGGTGATCCGAAGGCTGCAGGAGCTGACGCCGGTTACCATTGTTCCGACATTTCTGGGCGCTCACGCAGTGCCTGCGGAATACCGGGGACGTCAGGGCGCTTTTGTCGACGAGGTGATCGGAGAGATGATTCCGCGGGTTGCCGGTGAAAAGTTAGCGGCATTCATCGATGTTTTCTGCGATCGGGGTTTTTTCACGGTTGAAGAGACTTCGCGGATGCTCGAAGCAGGGATCAAGCATGGATTGCAGCCGAAAATCCATGCCAATGAACTCGATTATTCCGGCGGTATCCAGGTCGGGGTTAAGTATCATGCTTTATCGGTCGACCATCTTGAATACACCGGCAGCGAAGAGATCAGTTGTCTGAAGGATTCGGGAACCATGCCAACGGTTTTGCCGGGCGCTGCCTTCTTTCTCGATATGGTGTATGCGCCGGTCCGCGACATGATCAACGCCGGACTGCCGGTGGCCATGGCCAGCGATTTTAATCCCGGTTCATCCCCCTCGGGAAACATGCAGTTCATCCTCTCCATGGCCTGCATTAAATACAGGATGCTGCCCGAAGAGGCCATCCACGCGGTGACCCTCAACGGTGCCTATGCCATGGGACTTGAACGGGACTATGGAAGCATTGCCCGCAGGAAAAAGGCCAACCTGTTCATTACAGTTCCCATCCCGTCCTATTCGTTTATGCCTTATGCTTTCGGAAGCAATAAGATAGCGACCGTTATACTTAACGGGAGGGTCGTTTTTAATGAGTGAATGAGCGATTGAGTGAATTAATTATTCGATCACGAGTTTGCCTTTTTCATGAATCGATTTTCCGTCGATCATCCAGATGTAAAGTCCCGAAGGCAGGTCATTCTTCTGCAGGGTCATCGGGTTGGATGAGATGTCGCAACTGTAAACTTTTTTCCCGACCGCGTTAAACAGAGCAAACCGGAGCCCGTCGGGATTGCCGATGCCTTCGATCATAATCTCGGCGCTGCTCTTCATCGGGTTCGGAACCAGGCGAACGCGTGTGGTAATGACCTGGGGCTGTTCATTGATGCTGAGATAGGGTGTACATTCGTAACCGACTGGTTCGCCCCACGATTCCGTTCCTTTCTTAAAATAAACCAGTTTGTTGTATTCATTCGATTCGGTGTCGTAGCGGAAATACTCCGAAAGTCCCAATCCTTCTGTGTAGCCGAGGGTCAGGGTCACTCCGCCGACCGGAACGGTGAAACAACTGTTTATAAAACGGTACTTGTCGTCGCCCACTCTTTTGGTAACACGGTTATTGTAGGTTTTCATGTACCGGTCGTACTGTGAAGCGTAGATGTTCTTACGTGCGAACTGATCGGGATACCTCCAGATGGTGGAATCATTGGCCAGGGCGGTGAACCTGTATTTGACGTTCAGGGTATCGTGGATATAGACATGGTTATTTCCGGGTTGTGTGAGGGTGCTTTTACAGCGGTCGATCCGGTAAACAACGGAATCGTTATTGGCGCCGTAAGTATTTTTACCGATCACCGTCTGGATCTCTTTCCAGGTGGTATTCTGACCAGATGATACCGAATTCAGATAACCGCTGTAGTGAAACGCATCACCGATACTGAAATTGTAAACATCTTTCCACCCGTAGTCCTGAATGCCGATCACCGGTTTAAGTTTTCCAACGAGGATATATTTGGTGGTGTCGTATGGAACGTTAACCATATCAAAGGTTTCTGATAAACCGTATTTTTTGCTCATCTTGAAATATTTGCCATTCCATGGACTGGACAATACGGAGCCATCATTACGCTTTGCTGTGATTTCAACTTTTTTCACCTCGTCGATCACACTGATCACGCTGTCGGATCCGACGGAGACGACTTTTGCCTCCAGGAAAGTGGTGGTCGAGATGTTCACCAGTTTCCAGGTATCGTTCAACTGGGCTTTGGTATGAAGGTACACGGTATCGTTTACCTTATTGAAGAAATAAAAAATTCCGTCCTGAGCACTGTAAACCTTCTTTCCGAAAATGGAACCTTTTGTTGTATCGAGGCATTCGGCCGCCGTGTCGCGGATGGCGCGGAAGGTGTTGAAAATGGTATCGCCGACCACCGGGATGGAGAAGCTGGTGGATTTAACGGCCTTAACGATGGTAGTGTTCTTCTTCTTGAAAAAGGTTGGTCCGGACGAACAGATGTTGTTGTAGTTCTGAGCAAGGAGCAGAACCGGCATGGTGAGGAGCAGGGTAAACAGTATCTTTTTCATGGTATATGGAATAATGGGTTAATTTTTGACAAAGATAGCAAAAAATGTCGACCATATAGTATAAATTGCTACATATTTGTCGGAAAACAAATTTTGCGCCGTACCCTGAAGAAAATACAGTGCATTTTTCCCCCAGATGCAGCAATACAGAGAGAAGCAGAAACTCCGACAGGGAGAACCATTCCGAATAGATTTAACTTCCTGATGGAATCTAAATCTCAATGGCAGTTGAAATCTGTCGCCGTTCGGATGAATGAAAATCGGAATGTTGTTATCTGAAACCTTCCTTTCCCGACCCGTTACCGGATTGCGGGGTTGTCGAGTGCCTGACGTGTGGCTTCAATCAGGGGTTGTATGGAGATTTCCGAACCAACGGCATTTTTCATCCAGATTTGTGGAATTAACCTGCCGGCAGAATAGATACGGATCACTTCGTCGGCAAAATTCTTACCCTTCAGGTAACCGGCCAGTTGAAAATCGATCAGATGACCCACCGGGTAGTTCGACAGGTAGAGCGGGTTGTCGATCATGTGCGAATAGATGGCCAGAATCGGGCTGTCGTTGATGCCAAAAACCGGGGCATAATATTTATTCCAGATCTCGATGGCGTTTTTCAGAACAGTCTCTTTCAACTGTTCCGGAGTCGCATCGGGATGGCCGTACATCCATTTCCAGACACTCATATCGAGCAGCGAAACGCCCATGATCTCATAGCTTCCCCAGAAATTGTCGAGCGCCGAAAGCGCTTCCTTGGCAGGATCGTTGTTTTTTATACCCAGGAGTTCCAGGTCGCGTTGCTGGAATGTGAAGGCCAGGGCTTCGGTGAATGCGGTGTTGGGAACTCCCTGCATCAGGTAATTATCGACGAAATAAAGGGAGATGGTTTGTTCCACATTATGTCCCATCTCGTGGATGGCGATGTTGTATCCTTTGTAATCCATACCGCCGGCGCCGATCCGGGTACGCAGATGGGCCTTGTCGCCTTTCATCTGGGCGCCCCAGGCATGGCCGCTGCCGCGGGCCGGGTCAACGGTAATGTGACTGGCGATCTCTTTGGCTTTATCGGGTTTGAATCCCAGTTTTATCAGCATGTTCGGAATATCGGCCTCAAAAGCCCGGGTGTCGGGATATTTTGTCCGCGTTGTTTTGTCGAGTAACTCCATATTCATGGTGCTGCGTGCCTTGAAGCCATCGTACCAGATATCAAAAGGCTGAAGGGGACGCTGAAGCCTTTTGCTGATAAGTTCAGCCACTTTTTTTACCTCGGGAGAGGAGCAAAAATCCGTGAACAATTTCTCAACCTGCTCCTGTGGTATCTCCATCCCCCCGTCAAATGCACGCATGATGAAATCGGGGTACATCGGGGTGTAGGGATCCATTTCTTTCATCGCCTTGAAATTATTCAGCAGGTACTCGTAACGGGTGTTGGGTTCGGGGTTGCCGGCGATCTCTTTACCGTCACGGAAAACCTTGTTCGACATGGGATTCCATTGCAGCCGCGGGTTGTCGATCACGCTGTCGGGAATATCCTGATTGACGATGTGCAGCATAACCTGGTACACCATCTTTTGCTTAAGCAGCCCTTCGTCGCCTTTGTTGTAGTTGGCCTTGAGTTCATCGCGCAGGTTCCAGTGGGTGATCAGCTTCATATCGGGAGCAAAGTGCGTTTTACCCTGATCGTCGAGCAGATTTCCCATGTAAATGTTGTAGTTGGAAATGTAATTGTCGGCAGCCGTGAGCGCCTCCGAGATTTTTACATTCACGCTGGCCGGTACCCGTGAGGTGAACAGGTCTCCCATCCGTGCAGCAGCCCATTGATGGCGGGTCCAACCGGTTCCCAGTTCTGCTTTCTCCTTGAGGGTGTAAAACGGAAAATTCAGGGCAGTGACAAATGCCAGTTTATTGTCGAAGAAATCATCGTTGAAATGGGATCCCGGCTCATAGGCGGCAAACATCTGATCGATATCGAGCATCTCGCCGATATCGAGGTGCATGCCCCTTTTCAGATCCAGGCTAATCATGTTGAAATGACCGAACAGGGATTCGAAGTTGCCGGAAAGTCGGTTGAAAAGCAGTTCCAGCCTGGCCGAATCCTGTACATAATGTTGCAGACAGAATGCTTCAAAATCTTTTTCCGTTCCGTCGCTCTTTTTCCAGAGTGTTGCGATCTGGTTAACGCCTTTTTCCATGCGTAATTTGTCGGTTTCGCCATATCGGGCCGTCAGTTTGTTCAACACGCTATCGACGGTCGCTTTACGGATGAAGGAGTCGGCGGATTTTCCGGAACCGGCCGGTTCCTGTTTACACTGTCCAAAGAGCAATGCGAGGGGCAGTAATGCCCAGATCATTTTTTTCATTTTTGAAAGGTTTTGTGAATCCGGAAACAAAAATAAGGAATTGATCTGTTTATCGGAAACATGTGAAAAAATAAACCGATCACCTGCCGGAATTAAATGCAGTTATACCGCGGGAAACGACATTTCATCCTTTGCAATCCGCTTCCGGTTCGGTTTAAACTGCAAACTTTTTATAATTTTGCAGCCTGAAAAATCAGTCAAAAATCTCTTTATCCGCCATGAAACAACTCATCGAATGTGTCCCGAATTTCTCCGAGGGGCGCGACATGACCATTATCCGTACAATCACAGATGAAATCGAAAAAATTGAAGGAGTCCGTTTACTCGACGTAGATCCGGGCAAGGCAACCAACCGCACGGTGGTGACCTTTGTGGGTTCACCCGAAGCAGTGTCAGAGGCTGCTTTTCAGGCAATCAGGAAGGCGTCGGAAGTGATCGACATGAGCAGACATTCCGGCGCACATCCGCGATTTGGCGGAACCGATGTTTGTCCGCTGGTCCCGGTGGCCGGGATCACCATGGAAGAAACGGCGGAGTATGCCCGCCGGCTGGCCGAAAGGGTTGGCAGGGATTTGGAGATCCCGGTGTATTGTTACGAGGATGCAGCATTTACCGAAGAACGCCGCAACCTTGCAAATTGCAGGGCGGGCGAATATGAAGGACTGCCGAAAAAACTGGAGGACCCCCACTGGAAGCCCGATTTTGGTCCTGCCCGGTTCAATCCCCGTACGGGCGCCATTGCGATCGGGGCACGCGATTTCCTGGTTGCTTACAACATCAACCTGAATACCACTTCCACCCGCAGGGCAAATGCGATTGCCTACGACATACGGGAGAAAGGACGGCCGGTCCGTGAAGGAAATCCGATCACCGGCAAGATCAAAAAGGATGAAAACGGTAATGAAATCTGGGTTCCCGGTGCATTGAAAGCCTGTAAAGCCATTGGTTGGTTTATCGAGGAGTACGGGATCGCGCAGGTTTCGATCAACCTGACCAATATCAGCATCACTTCGGTACATCAGGCATTTGAAGTTTCCTGCCAGAAGGCGATGGAGCGGGGTTTACGGGTTACCGGTTCCGA
>JAQWBQ010000020.1 GCA_028706295.1 Bacteroidales bacterium | reverse complement strand
CTGTTTCTCCTCCTCTGTCGGATTCAATTTGGATTTTTTTGTGGTTCTCATTGTGGCTCCTGTTTTGCCACAAAGATAATACAACCTTTGTTATAATGCAATATTATTTTAAGAACGATATACTAGTAATTGTCAAATGTCAATTACCTACTTCCTGACCCCCATTTCATCGAGGATAAACCCGGCTTTCCCAAGTTTTTCGGTGATGAAAAGCACATAATGGATATCGACCGAGATGCAGCGTTGCAGCTTGAGGTCGTACTGCCAGTCGCTGATCATCGATTCGTAATTCCCGTCGAACGCGACTCCTACGATTTCGCCTTTGCCATTCATGATCGGGCTGCCGCTGTTACCGCCGGTAATATCGCACTGGCTTAAAAATGCCACCGGTATATCTTTCATGACCGGATCAGCCCAGCGTCCGAAATCTTTCCGGTCGTAAAGTGCCACAAGGTCGGCCGGGGCATCAAAAGGATCTATGCCGGTATTCTTCTCAACAACGCCTGCGAAGGTTGTGAAAGGATCATACCATACGGCATCACGGGGTTTATAACCCTTTACCCTGCCCCAGGTGAACCGGATGGTACTGTTGGCATCGGGATAGAGGCCGGTACCTTTCCATTCGAACAGGCCTTCGAGATAAACCTTGCGCAAGGCAACCACATCCGCACTGAACCGGCTGTTTATGTTATTGATCTCCTCCGACATGGGATCGATACTGATAGCCATCCGGATAAAAGAGTCGTTCAGCGCTTCCAGTTCCTTCACACTTTTATCGAACAGGGTCTTTGTAAAAGCCAAATCTGTGAGTTTGGTCGTTCTGAATGCCTGGTCGGCGAATTGTGCGGGTGTCGTGTTCCCGTCTTTGAAAACATATTCAACTCCCGTGATCCGCTGGTCGGCAGGAAGTTCACCGGCCATTTTCAGCGCCCTGACAAACAACGCCTTATCGGCAGGTTCAAAGTAATTGTTATAGGTAAACTTAAGGTTTTCGATGGTTCTTGAAATATTCTCCTCCGTATATCCCGGATCGCGTTCACCGGCAGGTTTGTCTTTCTGCTGTGCAAAATACAAAACCGTTTGAGCGATCGACAGGGGCATCCCGGCCAGTCCCTGGAACACGCCGAATACATTGTCGCGCGTCTTGGTTTTTGCAAGAATCTCATACTCAGCCCTCTCTTTCTGAAGGATATCGCCGTATTTTGCCTTTCTTTCAGGCTGGCTGTTTGCCCAATTCTGGAACTCCTTTTCAAATTCCAGTTTTTTCTCATAGAACCGGGTCTTTTTCATCCCTTCCACCTTTCCCTGGTAGTTCTTCATCACATTGGCCAGTCCTTTCTTCAGGTTTGCCACCTTGATCTCGCCTTCATGGTTGTTTTTAGTAGTCTCCTCCAGTAAATCGATGATCTCCCGGTAATTCATTATAGAAAAAGGATAGTTCACGGTTTCATTCCAGTGGACAGAGGTAGATGAGCGGTACCGGGTCGTCTGGCCCGGGTACCCGATGATGAAGGTGAAGTCGCCATCCTTCAGATAACTATTGGCCACCTTCAGATACACCTCAGGGTGATACGGAACATTGTCTTTATGATATTCCCTGCCGGTTCCATCGGGTGCTACATAGACACGCAGAAACGAGAAATCGGAGGTATGGCGTGGCCACATCCAGTTATCGGTCTCGCCACCGTAGTTCCCGACCGACATCGGAGGGGCATAAACGATCCTGACATCCCTGAAGGTTTTATAGACATACTGAATGTACTGTTTCCCGTTGAAGTTGGAGGCAATGTAAACCCTGATATCCTCCTTGCCCTTGCGGATCTCTTCCGACATTTTCCCGATCTTTTCGTCCATCTTCTTTTCGCGCTCAAGGGGATCCGAAATACCTGCGCCAGCAGCGACCACTTCACTGGTAACATCGGTCATGCTGATCATCAATGATGCCTGGTATCCGGGAGCGTTGATCTCTTCCGACCGCTGCCGGGCAAGAAAACCGTCTGTCAGGTAGTCGCTTTGAACGCTCGAAGACCTTTGCAAGGCCCCGAAAGCAACGTGATGGTTTGTGATCAGCAGTCCGTCTTTCGAGACGAAGGAAGCGGTGCCGCCGCCAAGCTGAACGATGGCTCGGTTCAGTGCTGCCTTGTCCTTGCTATAAAGTTCACCCGGGGCTAATTGCAGCCCTTTTTTGTTGAGATCAAGTTGATCGATCTGGTTAAGCAGCCACATGCCCTCCTGGCCAGTGACTGTAATTATAAAACCCATCATCAGCATGGTGATGATGGTCAATTTTGTAAGATAATTTTTCATGGGCTAATAGTTTTTGATTTCAATAGTCACATGGAATATCCATGATTATCATTCACGATCTGCCCGAAATGGTTCCTATGGGCATTTCAAGGGATTCCTTGCTTTGTTTTTGTAAATATACCCTGTGAAAGGTAAACTAACAACAAATCTTGATGTAAATCACTGAAGAATCGACCACACGGGTGAATTAGACGAAGAGTTTGATGAAGAGCGGACAATTTAGGGAATAGCGAATAGCCAATAGAGAAAAATAAAAAATAAATTTCGTTTTCAATGTTCCATTTACAACCTTCAATTCCGTTCCTTCACTGCCTTGATGATCCCTTCCGCATCGTAACCGCACAGATGGTGCAGTTCGCCTACTGATCCCTGTTCGATGAATTTATCCGGAACGCCAAGTCTCACCACATGTGCATGGTATCCGTTTGCCGCCATGAACTCCAGCACGGCTGAACCCATACCACCGGCAATGCATCCATCCTCCACGGTGATGATCCTGGTGAAGCGGCTGAAAATATCGTGCAACAACGATTCATCCAACGGTTTCAAATACCGGAGGTCGAAATGTGCGGCTGAAATTTCCGATTCTTCAAGTATGGTGCAGGCTTCGGTGGCATAATTTCCGACATGGCCGATGGTAATGATCGCTACATCACGGCCGTCACGGATCATCCGTCCCTTGCCGGGTTCGAGTTTCTTAAACGGGGTTTTCCATTGTGGCATAACCCCGCGGCCTTTGGGATAGCGGATGGCAAAAGGGCCCATCTCAGGCAACTGGGCCGTGTACATCAGGTCTCGGAGTTCCTCTTCATTCATGGGAGCCGCAATCGTCATATTCGGGATGCAGCGCAGAAAGGCAAGGTCGTAGGTTCCATGGTGGGTGGCGCCGTCTTCTCCGACCAATCCCCCGCGGTCGAGGCAGAAAACCACGTGCAGGTTCTGAAGGGCCACATCATGGATGATCTGGTCGTAAGCCCGCTGCATGAAAGTTGAATAGATGTTGCAAAAGGGAATAAATCCCGATGCTGCCATCCCTGCGCTGAAGGTTACCGCATGCTGCTCGGCGATCCCGACATCGAAAGTCCGGTCGGGCATCTTACTCATCATCAGGTTCAGCGAACAGCCGGTCGACATGGCTGGTGTGATGCCGACAATCTTAGAGTTCATTTCTGCCAGTTCGATGATGGTCCGGCCAAACACCGTCTGGTATTTCGGGGCCATACCCTGGCATTTATCCTCCTTGATGGTTCCGGTTGTCATGTCGAAAACACCGGGGGCATGATACACTGTCTGATCCTTTTCAGCCTTCTCGAATCCTTTTCCTTTAACCGTGTGAATATGCAGCAATTTCGGTCCTTTGATGTTTTTCATGTCGGTCAGCAGCTTGACCACCCGGATCACATCATTGCCATCGACCGGTCCGAAATACCTGAAGTTGAACGCCTCAAAGAGATTTCCTCCCCGGAGCAGCGTGGTTTTTACCGCGTTGCCCAACTGCTTGACGATGGCCCGTGAATTTTTTCCGTACCGGGTGCCCCCTCCCATCAACAGCCAGATCTTATCCCTGAATTTATTGTATGTCCGCGAAGTGACGATATCGGCCAGGTAATCGTGGATAGCCCCCACATTTTTATCGATAGCGATCTGGTTGTCGTTCAGGATCACCAGCAGGTTGGCATTCGACACGCCGGCATTGTTCAGCGCCTCCATGGCCATACCGCCCGTCATGGCCCCGTCGCCGATAACGGCCACATGGTGCCGGTTCTCCTCCTTGTTCAGCGAAGCGGCAACCCCCATACCCAACGCGGCAGAAACGGAAGTCGATGAATGACCTACCCCGAAAGCATCGTATTCGCTTTCCGATATTTTTGGGAAACCGCTGATCCCCTGTAACTTTCTGATGGTATGGAAGCGGTCCTTGCGCCCGGTGAGAATTTTATGGGCATAGGCCTGGTGCCCCACATCCCAGATAATTTTATCGAAGGGGGTATCATAAACGTAGTGCAGCGCGACTGCTAATTCGACTGTTCCCAGACTTGCTCCCAAGTGCCCCGGGTTGACCGACATCACCTCGATGATGTATTGCCGGATCTCGGCGCACAGCGCAGGCAACTCCTCAATATCCAACTTTTTCAGGTCCGACGGGAGATTTACTTTCGAAAGAAGCGGTCCGTTCTTCGGAATCATGATTCAGATTAAAAGTCAGGCAAAATTAAGAAAAAACGAAGAGTTTGACGAAGAGTTAGACGAAGAGTTGGACGAAGAGCGGACAAAAAAAATGGACAATGGACAATTGAAAATTGAAAATGGAAAATGGAAAACGGAAAACGATTTGAGAATTTGAGAATGTGCTAATGTGCTAATGTGCTGATGTGCTAATTTGAGAACTTTGAGCTTTGAACTTTAACCTTTGAGCTTTTTACCTAATAATGTCTAATGGCTAATGGCCAATGCCTAATACCTGATTTGAACCCTGAAACCCTGAAACCCTGAAACTCTGAAACCCTTAATCTTTGATCCTTGATCCTTGAGCTTTGAGCCTTGAGCCTTGAACCCTGAAACTCTGAAACTATGAAACTCTGAAACCCTGGCACCTGCGGACTTGCAGACAAATTGGATGAAAGATTGAAAACATTGATTGAAATTGAGAATGTGCTGATGTGCTGATGTGAGAATGTAAAAAATTGTATTTCAAATGCATTGAAATTATATGGATGTGATTAACTTTGTTTAAATATCTGATCCGATGAAAAGAATTCTGATAATTTTCATTGCCCTTCTGCTGATGCAGTCAGGCCTTGAGGCACAGCCGGTGAAGGGAATCATTTATGCCGACACTGCCGGTGTGCAGGTGGTAAAAGTTTGGGGGACACACCAGGAGCGGGGCTACGCCCTGGGGTACCTGACCGGCGGCAAAATCACCGATGTGATCGTGAACTATATGAAACCGGAGTTCGGAGCGTTTTACAACATGGCCCGGAACATTGTGATCCAGGGGAACGACCTGGAGATTGACCCGTTGTATAAAACGGAGGCCCAGGCCATTATCGACGGCATGAATGCATCGGGCACCAATCCTTCGAACCTGGACCAGACCGACATCCTGGTTGGAAACACCTTCCTGGATATCACGACCCTGCTTATGTTGCAAAGCGGTATGAACTGTTCGGAGCTGATGAGCTGGGGGGATGCCACGGCCGGTACCGACCTTGAGGGCAAATCGGTAATTTCGCGTCATCTTGACTGGGAATTTTCGACGGTACTCAGCCGGAACAACGTGATTACGGTTCACTTTCCGGCCGAAACAGAGGAGAGCAAATGGCTGTTGATCGGTTTTTCGGGGATGCACAGCGCCCTTTCGGGGTTCAATCCTGAGTTCGGGGCTTTCCAGAACATGATGGATGACAACAACAACCATGGAACGAACGGCAAGCACTATATCCCAATATGGTATGCCCTTCGCAGGGCGCTGGAGGCGACCGATTACAATGGTGACGGCGCCAGGAACGTGCAGGACGTGCGGTCGTCGCTGCATGATTGCACCATGGGATTTGCCGATGGATTTATCATCAGCGCCCTGGCCAAGTCGGCCCCCACCGACAGCCTGGTTGCAATGGTAGCTGAGCTGGCTCCCGTCGCCCCGACCCATACCTACCGGTACAGCAACTATCCCGATAGCATTCCCGGCGATAACCTTTATACCGCGAATTACCAGATTGCCCGGAATAACGCGATGCATTTCTGCAGCCGATACAATGGTATCAAAAACCATATCGGTGACGGAACGTTGATCGGGCTCGACACCAACTGGAACCTGCTGCGCGACTGGTCGCATCTGCCGGCCAATCTGCAATTTATGCAGTACGCCCCTGAGGCCGACTTCATGAGGATCTCGGTATACCGCGACGGCAAGCCTGCCTGGCAAAACGAGCCGGTGGCCTTCACCCTTTCCGAATTGTTCGAAGACCCTACGGTGGGTACGGACGAACCGATGAACCTCCTTCATGCCCACTGCTTACCCAATCCTGCTTCCGGCTCCGTCAGGTTCATGACCGGTGAAGCCGGGAAAACCGTAGACCTTGACATCACCGATGCCACCGGCAGGGTGGTGCTGCGCCGCGACCGGTACCTCCCGGGCGAAGCACTCAACATAGCGTCGTTGCGGCCAGGGCTCTATCTGGTGCGACTCATGACCGATTCAGGGGTAAAGTTCCTGCGGCTTATCAAGATATAGCTGGGAAGGGTCATTTTATAAGCCGGTTGCCGTTTTGATACTTGCTCAAAGGAGATAAGCAGTATGGACAATTGACAATGACAATTGACAATGGACAATTGAAAACGAAGACTATGAATCTTCAGTCTCCAATCAGTCATTCAGTCAATCAATAAATCAGTCAATCATTCGTCAATCGTAAATCAATCCTCACATTCTCAAATCCCCAAATTCTCAAATTAGCACATTAGCACATCAGCACATTGTCATTCACAACAGTCCCAACTCCAGCAACGCCGCCTCCGACAGCATATCCTTGTCCCAGGGAGGTTCGAAGGTCAGCTCGACTTTCACTTTGCCGACTCCCTCCACCAAGCGTACCGCATCCTCCACCTGACCGGGCATGTCTTCAGCAACCGGGCAGTTGGGCGTGGTAAGGGTCATCAGGATGTAGACATCCCGGGTATTTTCATCAATTTTAAGGTTGTAGATAAGTCCGAGGTCATAGATATTAACGGGGATCTCCGGGTCGAAGACGGTGCGTAATGCAGCGATCACTTTTTCTTCAAAGGGGGTATGTATCGGTTTTTTGGTTGAATCCATGGGTCATTATTTTTTTGCAAAGATATGAACTTGTTGGACAAAGAGTTGGACGAAGAGCGGACAAGAATTGACAATGGAAAATTGAAACGGAAAAAGCTCAAAGTTCAAGGCTCAAAGTTCAAGCCGTTTCAGGGTTTCAGAGTTACAGGGTTTCAGAGTTTCGCGTTTCGGGGATTAAGGCTCAAAGTTCAAAGCTCAAATCAGGCATTAGGCATTGGCCATTAGCCAATAGGCAATAGGCAATAGGGGAAAAATCAATTCATAATTTTCATATTCTCACATTCTCAAATCCTCAAATTTCATTCGTCAATCGTAAATCATGTCAATCGTAAATAAATTAGCACATCAGCACATTTTCAATCAGTCATTCAATAAATCAATCATTCAGTCAATCAGTCATTCAGTCATTCAGTCATTCATTTTTCCCAAGAAATTTGTTTGTCCGGCGGAGTGCGTTCTCCTGCAGGTTATAGTAATAGAACGGGTAGTCGTAGCTGTGAAAGACACCGGGGCCGAATACAAGAATCAAATTGCTGTCGACCGCGGTGGTACAGATCAACACGCCCTGTGTCGGATCTATTCGAGCATCCGCGTATTGCGGTACTTTGGTGAAATGGCCGGCTGAATCAGGCATGAACGAGCCAAGTCCCTGTGAAGTGGTTGCCGGAGTGGTTTCCCTGGTCCAGGTGATCGGGTTGATGACAAGCCCAATCAGATTTGACACTACCAGATTTCCCCCGGGGGGTACGGCAGGCGATTGGGTGTTATATGAAATGATGACACCGGTATCGTCGGGCCCCATGGCGAACTTCAGGTGCGGATTGGCAGTAAGATAGTTTTGCGTAACCGGATTACCGATTATATAAGCCGCTATCATCCGGGAGTACACTTCAGGATGTTGTTTAAGATAACCCGACAGCAGAAATAAAAGAACATTGGAACCCTGCGAATGGCCGGCGAGGATAAAGGGACGGCCCTTGTTGAAGTGGTTCAGGTAAAAATCAAAAGCAGCTGTTGCATCGAGGGTTGGTATGCCGCCGATGACCGAATCTTTTTGGTCCTGGGGAAGATTGAGAGCCCAGTTTGCGTCGGCCTGCCGGTAGAACGGGGCATAAACATTCCCGACGGTTTCAAATGCCGTCGCCTGACGCTGATACGCAGAAGCCGCTCCCTTGAGCATCTGTGGGTCATCAACGGCGCAGATGTTGGGATCATCCTGATTGGTTTTTCGCCAGGCAGTCGGGTACAAATAAAAAATATCGACCGCCTTTTCGGTAACCGGAACCGACAGCCAGTGGGTCGCCTGGGAATAATCGGTGGCGACCGGTGCCGGATCCGCGGGATCTTCATTGTTCTTGCTGCAACTCCAAAAGGTTGTAAGGATCAGGGCAAAGATCAACAGGATTGTCAGGCAGTAAGGGATTATCCGGGTTTTCATCGGGCGGTATTTTGGATCAAAAGTAGAGAAAAAATCTATCGAAATTAAGATCTGAAGCGGAGTTAACAGTTGTCCATCCAAAATTAAAATACAATCGTAAATCGTAAATCATGTTCAATCGTAAATAATAAAATCAGATTCCATCCTCATGAAAAACAAAGGATCCGGAACAATGATCAAGGAATATCGACAATGCTCCAGTTTTCCATGTTGGCGCTGGTTGCCTGTATGTGAGGATTGATCTGAACAGGCCCGACTACCGGGGCAAGGCGGATTTCTCCGGTTTTCTTAAAACTTTTAAATACCATGGGCAACCCGTGCGAAAAGCCGGGATCCGGCAGATCGGTAAGCTGAAAATGGAGATGGGGTTCAGTTGAGTTCCCCGAATTGCCGAGCAACGCGACAGGTTGCCCTTCGGCAATCACATCACCTGCCCTGACCATGAAAGAGAAAGGCAGACAGTGCATGTACATGGCATAAACGCCGCCTCCGATATCAAGGACAAGGTAGTTCCCGTAATATTCGTCGCTCTTTGTGAGGACCGCGTTGCGCAGGTTACCCGAATTCTCGGCCCGGTTATCGGTGACTTTCAATACCTTTCCCGATGCAACGGCATATAGCGTGTCACCATAGGCAAAATACGATTCGTTCTTTGCCGGATCTCCCGAATAGGTTTCCTCCCAGGTGGAATCGATCCGGGTAAGGTCGAAAGCAAATTTCTCGTTGGTCCAAATCCCGCCATTTACGAAAAATGCCAGATAATAATGGTACCCGAGGGTCGATTGATTGTGGAAGAGATAGTAATTGCCTTTTACGGGAGCTGCAATGAGGCGCGGGGCTTCCTGCTTCCTTACCGGAACGATGCCACCTTCAACGGTAACAGTCTGGCCTTTCACCGTATCCGACAGGATGAAACGATGACCCAGGGTCGCCGGGGCTGGCAGGTCCAGAGGTAAAGGAACCTGTAGCGAGAGGTAGTAGCGGGTGATGTTGTCGATGGTGATTTCGGAACTTTGCGGCAGGGGTGATTTCCAGATGAACGGCAAATCGGCCTCAGGAATGGTGTCGAGCGGGATCTTTGTGTCATTGTTGTAAACGATGATTGTTTGAAGTTTAAGACCTTCTTTCATAAACTCCCAGGTGCTGAGCATATAGCAGATCCGGAGATATTTTTCAGTTTTGTAAGGCACATAGTTCTGCGCCAATTCAATTTTCCCTGCCGGAGCGCCCTCATCCGCAGGACTGCTTTTCTTACAGGCCGTGATCAACAGCAAGGGTAACAGCAACGTCAGTGTGATTCTGATTTTCATGTTTTTTACAATTTCAAATTTCATGGGTCATTTGGAATATCCATGATGATCACGAGCCATTTGCACGAATCTTGTCCCAACGGATATTTCATCTGTAAATATTTTTGATTTTACCGGTCCTATGGTTTGCTATTATGATCATTCACGGTTTGCATGAACCTGATTCCAATGCATTTCATAACGGTACTTCAGTTTATTTTCAGGCCAATCAACCAGGAGACCCCACACCGCTTTTGTCGGTAGCCTTTCCCTTTCGGTAATGGGTGTAAAATTATAAATTTTTGGTGAGAGCACTACGAAGGCGAACCATCATTAACGAATAACATGGATTTGCAAGACGCTTCTAATTCAGTGTCAGGCTTTTTTCTAAGATAACTTTTCAGAGTAATCCAAAAAATCATATATGAATATAATTGATTAACTGGAGACTTCGGTTTCGCTCAATTTCCGGTCTTCCCGAAAACGATTGTTCAGGTACAATCCTTATACGTTTCAGGTTCCTATATGGTTCCTATATGGTTCTGATATTATACAACGATTGGAGGAGTGATTTTAGATTTATGCAGGAATGTGTAAGAATATTCCGGATCAGGCGGAAACTGGTAAAAAAGCGCATCCGGCACTATAAGAATAGATCAAAATAAAAGGTATATACCATTGTATATTAACCTATTAAAGTCTGTAAAGCTACGCGATAATTCAACCGGAGCGAATGAAACTCCTGCCACCTGCTTGAGGTACCACCTGAGTTACTTGCATTAGCCGAAAATCGGGGGGAATTAACGATGACAATATTAAGTAACAGCTGCCAAATGATCTACCCTTGCGAATGTTTCATCTTGAAAACCTGCGCATACAACTTCATCTGTTTGATCATTGCGCTTAGACCGTTGCTGCGGGTAGGCGACAGGTGTTCACGCAAGCCAATCCCATCGAGGAAGGCAAGGTCGGCCTTTAAGATTTCATCGGGTGAGTGGCCCGACAGAACCCGGATCAGAATGCTTACGATGCCTTTGGTGATGATGGCGTCGCTGTCGGCCGAATAATGTACCTTTCCTTCGCGATATGCTGCATGCAGCCACACCTTCGACTGGCAACCGGTAATGATATACTGATCGGTTTTGTACTGCTCGTCAATCTCCGGCAAACTCTTCCCCAATTCAATCAGGTAGTTGTATTTGTCCATCCAGTCGTCGAACATGGAGAACTCTTCGGTTACGCGGGCTTCAGTTTCGGGAATGGTCATTATTTGAATTTTCGGGCAAAGGTACGAAAAAGGGGGTCAAGCAAACATCTCCCTGACACGGTGAACCGCCTTCACCAGCTCATCGATCTCTTCGATGGTATTGTAAAATGCAAAGGAGGCGCGGATGGTTCCCGCGATCTTCAGGTAATCGATCAGGGGCTGCGCGCAATGATGGCCGGTGCGGACGGCGATTCCCATCTTGTCGATCACCATGCCGGCATCGTAGGGGTGAATATTCCCGATCAGGAAGGAAATAAGACTTGCCTTTTGCGACGAAGTTCCATAGATCCGGATACCTTTTACAAGGGCCAGCTTCGCGGTGGCGTATTGCAGGAGGCTGTTTTCGTAATCCGCGATCTCCTCCATTCCCAAATCCTGAAGGTACTTTACGGCACTCCGCAAACCGGCAACCCCCTCCACGTTGGGCGTTCCGGCTTCAAATTTAAAGGGAAGGTCGTTGAAGGTGGTACGATCGACAAAGACCTCCCGGATCATCTCTCCACCCATCTGATAGGGCGGCAAGGCATCCAGCCAGTGCTCTTTCCCGTATAGAACTCCGATACCCATCGGAGCATACATTTTATGACCGCTGAAGCAATAAAAATCGCAATCCAGCTCCTGTACATCGATCGGCAGGTGAGAGATTCCCTGTGCGCCGTCGATCAAGACCGGGATATCGTGACGATGGGCCAGTGCAATGATTTCGCTAACCGGGTTGATCGTGCCGAGTACATTGGAAACGTGGGTCAGCGCGATCATTCTGGTTTTTTCGTTGATCATCCCTTCCAGCTCCTCCATGTTAAGCCTTCCCTGATCATCAATCCCCGCCACCCGCAGCCGGGCTTCACGCTCCAGGCACATCTGCTGCCAGGGAACAAAATTCGAGTGGTGCTCCATGATGGTGGTGATCACCTCGTCGCCAGGCCTGACAAATTTTTTCCCAAAGGAAGATGCCACCAGGTTCAGCGACTCGGTGGTTCCTTTCGTGAAAATGATCTCGTGGGTGCTTTTTGCATTGATGAAATGCCTGATCTCCCGCCGGGCTTCCTCGTAAGCTTCGGTCGCCTTGACGCTCAGGTAATGAACCCCCCGGTGAATGTTGCAGTTGTCCGACTCGTAATAGTGCCTGATGGCATCGATGACCTGAAGGGGTTTCTGGGTCGAAGCGGCATTATCAAAATAGATCAGCGGCCGCTTGTAAATCTGCTGTTTCAGGATCGGGAAATCTTCCCGTATCTTTTGAATATCTAACGACATATTTCGATTTGTAGATTTTTAACGGGTCGCCCGGTCATCCTTTATAAATAATCCGGCGACGATGCAAAGGTAAGCCGATTCCGTAAAAGTTTGCACACATAACAAAGCATGGAAAATGATCCGTTGTTTACGGGAAACGGATTTTTCCTTATGTTTGTTCATTGTTGATACGAAAACAAAATCCCGACCGATTGGGTCCGGGGTAAAACCAAAGATGAAAAAATACAAAAATCTTATTATCGGATTGGCGTTCCTGATAATCGCACTGGCAGCCTTATTGCTGGTAAAGCCGCTTAACTTCTTTTTTCCGACACAGGAGGTCGAATTGAGCGGAAACGCCAACTTCGGCAATCTTTTACCCGGGGTCCTTTTCATTCAGGAGGTCACGATGAAAAAGGAGTACCTTGAAGAGGTGGAGGTTTACCTGGGAAAAACCAATGAAACCGCTATCCAGTCGAACACCCTCCTCCTCGCGAATGAAACCGGAACAGTATTTTATTCGAAAAGGTTTACTTCGGAAGAGATCATCAAAGCCGATTATTACCCTTTCAAGCTGAAAAAGCCCGTCAGGGCAGGCGTCGGGAAAAAAGTGTTTGTCTGTCTGGCCTCCTTCGATGGCAACCCCTCCAATTGCCTCTCCATCCCGCTGAATACAACGAGTAAATTCGGGAAATTCGTTGTCGCCCGCATTCAGAACGACGACATTCCGGCGACCCTTGCCAATCCCAGGGAAGTATCACCCATGGAGGGAAGTATCGGAATCAGAACCCACGAAACCAACGCTGCCTTCCTGAATGGTCCCGCGATCGTGGTTTGCATCATCATCCTCCTTCTGACCATCACAATCATCCTGTCGACTCAGATCCTGCGATTGCTGCGTTCTTTTACCGTGAAACCCGAATATTTTTTTGTCGGAACGGCCGCGGTTTTCGGATTGATCTTCCTGTTTATGACACCCCCTTTTCAGACTCCCGACGAACCGGCCCATTTTTACCGGGCTTATGAGATCTCTGAACTCAACCTGTCGCGGATACCCGACGAGGTGCCGGTCGCGGTAAAACAGACGGCCACGACCTGCGAACGGATGAAATTCAAGTCGTGGGAAAAGTTCTCCCAAAAAGATATGGCCGCTCTGAAATCCATCCGGCTCGATTCCCGGCAACGAACCTATGTCGAGTCGGTCAACTATACCCTACCCTACCTCCCGCAGGCATTGGGCATTGCCATCGGGAAACTGTTTTCAAGCGTACCCGTAATTTACCTGTATTGGGCCAGGTTTTTCAACCTGATTACCGCCATCTTTCTCATTTTTCTGGCCATCCGGATCACACCGGTACAAAAATGGATCTTTGCCCTCCTCGGGGTCATGCCCATGACGGTTTCGCAGATGGCTTCCGTTTCGTATGATGCCCCGACCATCGGACTGTCGCTGCTGCTGATCGCGCTGATCGTGAAATTCACTTTTACCGGAAATGAGCGGCTGACAACGAAATCAATCGTTACCCTGTTTATCCTGACTCTGCTGCTCGCCTGCACGAAACCACCCTATTTCCTAATATCGATGGCATTTTTCATCGTTCCTGTATCAAAAGCAGGCAGTATGAAAAAGTACCTACTCATCGCAACCGGATTGTTGGTGACCTGCGTGTTGGTTTCCCAATTCAGCACGCAGGTTGTCACGGGTGTCCGAAGTCTGCTGGTGCAGGAAACCCGTGCTGCCGTGGCCGTTTCGTCAATTACTGCTACCCCCGGTCCTGCTGTCACTGCCACGCCAGCCGGAGTCAGCGCCGCACAGGTACAGGATGCTCCCGGAAAGGCAGGCTTACCGCGCGAACCCGCTGATACCAATAAGAATCCTGCAGTACAAACCGGAACGGCGCCTGAGCAAGGTGCAGCGAACCCGGATCCCGGCACTGTCGTTTCCGACAGGTCGGCAAGAAATCTTTACAATGCCCGGGAACAGAAGGATTTCATCCTGAGGAATCCTGCCCGGTATCTCGAAATCCTGATCACTACCGTGGTTAAATTTTCAGGGTTGTACCTGACCAGCTTTGTCGGGCTTTTCGGATGGAACGATACCGGATTACCCGGTTTCATGGTCTTTTTGTACCTGTTGCTGCTATTCGTCGCCCTGCTGGTCGACCGGAACGGATCGATCCGCATCCGGTGGCACCAAAAACTCATACTGTTCGCGATTTTCCTGGTCTGCCTGGCGATCATCGAAACGGGGCTTTACCTTTACAGCAACCTCGTTGGGGCCAAATATATTATCGGGGTGCAAGGCAGGTACTTCATCCCGCTGGCTCCCCTGCTGCTGTTGATGTTCTTTCCCGCCGGACCGGCAGGCTTTTTAAATCGTATGTTTTCAAAAACAGACCCGGGATCCCGGAAAGCAAAGAAACCCGTGAAAAAAACAGTAACCAGGGAATCTCAGGACTTATCCCGTTTTCAAACATATTACCTGCCCTGGTTCCTGTTACCCGTTGTTCTGTTTGAGTTGATTTACGCACTGATTATGGTAATTAACCGGTTCTATATCGTTTTGGTTTAAGAAACCATATTAATTTACGATTGACAAGATTTACGATTGACGAATTATTGAGTGATCGTGTGAATGAGTGGGGGAACTGCAGTGAATCTTTAGCAGTAAAACCCTCCCTGGTTGTGTAAAACATTTCATGGGGATTCCACAGTGTAACAAGGGATGGAATAGTTTTTATGAATAAATATTTGTCCCCACTCCGGACTAATTCAGTTTGACCAATCCTCCGTGCATGAAAAAAATCGGAATTTTCGCAGTCAGGATAAAAAGTTTTACTTTTACACGGAGTGACTTCTTCTAACGAATCGGACCCCATGCATCGTCTTTCGGTTATCATGCCGGTTTATAACGAACACATGAATCTCGGCGAATGGCTGTCGGAGGTTTCGGATTATTGTCTCGAAAAAGGATGCCGGTTGATCCTGGTTGATGACGGGTCGACCGACGGGAGCGGGGCAATCGTCAATACCTTCAGTCATTTTGAACATGTCACCGTGTTACGCCATAAGCTGAACAAAGGGTATGGGGCGGCACTCAAGACCGGGCTCCAGGCCTGTCAGACCGAATATGCCGTCACCATCGATGCCGACGGCCAGCATTTCACCGGCGATATTGAACGGTTATTTCAGGTTATCACCTCCGCAGATGCTGATTTGGTGGTAGGTTCAAGGCAGAATCAGTTAAAAGCATCCTTTTTCCGTGGCATGGGAAAACGATTCATCCGGAACCTGGCAAGGGTCCTGATGACAGTGCCGGTGCACGATCTGAATTCGGGGATGAAAATGTACCGGACCGGGCTGGCCGTGAAATACCTGCCCCTTCTGCCCGATACCATGGCCTTCAGCGACATCATCACGCTGGTGTTTTTAAATAACCGGGATCTGGTGCTTGAAGAACCTATCCGGGTCAAAGCGCGGATACATGGCAAAAGCGCCATTACCCTGCAAACCGCTTTTCAAACCATCATGGAGGTCATCCACATCGTGATCCTTTTTAACCCGATGAAGATATTCCTCCCCCTTTCCCTCCTTTGTTTTATCGGAACTGTCGCGTGGGGACTGCCCTTTATCCTGCAGGGAAGAGGAGTCAGCATGGGCAGTCTGCTGGGGATCATCACTACCCTGTTGCTCTTCCTCCTTGGACTTATCGCCGAGCAACTTTCGCTGATCCGGCGAAACCAGATAAAAAATAATTAAACCGGATTTGGTTTATGAGCGAAAAGAAATCGATTATGGTTCCTGAAAAGGTGATCATGAGTAAAATCTACCTGATCCGCCATCAGAAAGTAATGTTTGATGCAGACTTAGCTGTTTTGTATGGGTAAGTACGGGAAATCTGAATAAGGCGGTTCAACGGAATATCAAACGCTTCCCTGATGATTTTATGTTCCAACTCACAAAACAGGAGTTCGATGACTTGATATTCCAATCTGGAACATCAAGTTGGGGTGGAACACGTAAGTTACCATATGCTTTTACGGAACAAGGTGTGGCTATGCTTTCCAGTGTATTGCACAGTGATCATGCCATCATGGTCAATATCCAGATTATTCGGGTATTTACCAGGATGCGTCAGTTGCTGGAAACTCATACTGAAATCCTTCGTAAGCTCGACCAGATTCAGAAGAAGGACCTTGAACAGGATCGCCAGATTCTTTTGATCTTCGAATACCTTAAACAACTGGAGCAGGTCAAACAGCAGCAGGAGGATCAGGCCAACCGAAGGCTGATCGGGTTTAAACGTGAGGATGAGCCATGAGCCTGGAGCATTGTACCCATGTCGAAAACCATAGATTTAAAAGGAAATATTGCTTACTTCCGAGGAAAAGAATACTTCAACTTCATTTTGAAACAGTCTGAAATTTAAACAGACGCTCAGCGATCGTTTTTTTACCGAATCTGCAAAGTTTTCAATGCATCGATGACCTGATCGGTCGTGATCAGGTTGATATCGACCAAAGATCCTGTCCGAAATGTCTCCTCCAGATCCTCCGGTAAGAAGGTTATAAATTCATCGGGTATGATACAAAGATGCTTCGTGGCAATTCCGGCCGGATAGGGCAGAAAGCGGCCGTAATGGTTGAGCTGTGACAGGGCTATGCAGGGAGTGTCAAGCGCCGGAGCCAGGTGGGCTGCCGCCGTGTCGTTGGTCAGTACGAATTTCGCGTTGGCCATGATGGCGATGACCTGTGCCATAGAGGTTTTCCCGGTAAGGTCGATCAATGAATGATGGGAATGGTTGATGATTTCGCGGGCCACCCGAATATCGCCCTTGCTGCCGATCAGGACCACGTCGAAGGACAGGCTGCTTCTGATGAAATCACATATTATTGCGAAGTTTCGCGGTGACCACTGCCGGTATTTCATCTGTGCACCCGCGAACACCACCACGTAAGCGTCAGGCAATGGCGGCTTATCAATTTCCATCAGATCATTCCGGTTGAAATAAGGCCGGGACAGATCAATTTCAGAATGCAGAAGTTTGTGAAAGAAAGTTTTATACTGGTAAAACTCAAAAATTTGATCGATATCGGTATCGATCAGTTCTGTGTACCAACTGTCGGAAATTTTCCGGAAGGCAGGATTGATGTTCACCGCATCGCCCCTGAAGGTGATCCGCTCTTTTGTGGCCGCGATCTTTGCATAAAAATCGAAGATAAACTCACGCGAATAAACCGGGTGGATAACCACTTCATGGCGATGGTGAAGGGCAACCGCCAGCGAGGCGTAATAAACGACATCCCGGTAAATCCGGTTTTTGTCGATCCAGAGAAAATCGTCGGAAAGGGATTGATCGAAATGGTCGATGATTGACTTCTGAACGGAACTGCCGCACCAGGTCACATGGTACCCTTTGAACCGTTCGCTGTTTCTAAGGAAATACAAAAAATTACGCATCAGAACATAATCGCCGATGGCATCCGGTTTCAAGATCAACAGGCTTCCTGGACGGGGCGTTCGGAGGTGACTGAAAAGCAGGATAAAACGGGCGACCAGGTAAAAAGCAAAGGAAAAATAACGTAGGTAGATCCGGATCATCAGTTTCTGGATCCTGAATTTCAATCGGGCCGGATGTTTCGTCGCTATTTTCAACAGGAACCGGGTTTGGATTGATTTACAAGCGATTTCCGGTTCGCGAGCCGGATCATCAGCTTCATCAGGTTTAACGGGAGTAAACGATACATGCCTTCAACGAGAGCGGCTAAGAATAAGAGCCAAAGATAATAAACCCTGACTTTCAAATCCCTGTGAAACCAGGGTTCGATCATCCGGTACCGTTCAATAACCGACCGTACCTGCATTCTGTTCGAAAGTCCGCTGGTTTCCCAAACCGCAACCGGGATAGCGACCTGTTTGAATGTGACCCCTGAACGATATAGCCGGCAAACGAGGTCATGGTCGGCTGAGATGTGCAGGTCGGTATTGAAACATCTCAGGCGTCCTGATTCATCCCGGCCGGCCGATACGCTTAACAAGGCCTCTCGCCTGAAAAGCATGCTTTGGTGGTTGCAGAACATGCCTTTCCACATGTCGTTTGGCTTACCGGCTGCGCGATAAACACTGAAAGAACCGTAATCGGCAATACTGTCGCCATAGATGACATCAGCATCCTCCGTTTTCTGGCTGAAAATCTTTTCAAGAACGTGCTCATCGCTGAACACATCGCCTGCATTCAAAAAAAGGACCCACTCGCTTGTCGCCTTCTTTAATCCTTTATTCATGGCATCATAGATCCCTTTATCCGGTTCGCTGATCCAGAACGAAACAGAATCTTTGTATTTTTTGATCAGCTCCACCGATCCATCCGTCGATCCGCCGTCGATGATGATGAACTCTTTTGCATGGCAAGTCTGATTAAAAACACTTTGGATGGTCCGCTCCAAAGCCTCATCATCATTGAGGACGACGGTGATGGTGGAGATATTGTTCATTAGTCAGCGAACATAAAAATATTATCAAGTACCTTATAAGCTGTTTCTGTTGAAAAATTCGTTTGAAATATCTCTATTGATATATTACAGAATTTCATGTATAATTCATCATCATCAATAAGTTTATGAATCCAATCAGCAAAGCCAGAAGGTTCATCAGTTACAATTAATTGTTCAATAACAGCTTTACTTAAACCTGAGACTCCTTTGCTTGTGCTGATTACGGGTTTCCCATATGCTAGCGCCTCAATGAGTTTAACTTTCATTCCGGTACCATCAGTCATTGGATTGATTATTACGCTTGCTGAGGAATAAATCTCAGAAATATCATCAATGTGCCTTATTTTTTTAAAGGATTCTTTTGGGGGAATTGAATCCACAATCGTACCAACAAATAAAATCCGAAGGTCATTCCTGAGTTGAGGAAAAACATTTTCATAAAACCATTTGAAGGCTCTTTGATTGCTTTTATTATTTGATCCAACAAATAAAATATCATACTTATGAATAACCTTTTTGTTTTGAGTCTGACCAGCCAGAAAGACCGGAAAATAGTATAATTTAGTTTTTTCCATCCGGTCTTCAATTAGCTCCATCTCAGATTTGGAAATACAAAGAGCGTAGTTAAATAGATTTATACGTTTGATTTCTTCTTCAATCGAATTCTGTCTGACCCCTGATGTTTTTTTGTTTTCACTTGTATTTATTGATAGTAAATCTTCAATGGTAATGATGGTTTTAGGATTACAAGGCAACTTTTGATCGATTAAATGAGCCCATTGAATGTAACTGATTAGAACATATTGATATGTTTTTGATTTAAGGATGTTCTGCAATAATCTTTTTAATCCGGGAAAAGAATAATCTGGAAGTTTGTATGATCTTAGTCCAGAAAAATAATTGGTTAATACTAATTCATAAAATTGTAAAGGACGAATAAATGTATGTTTTAAGCCTTTTGAATGATCATAGAAATAAATATTTTCAAATTCAGGCAGGAACTTGAGAGGGAGATGTTCAGGCCAGAAATCTTCATAATTTTTAAGAGTAAGAAGTTCTATTGAAAAATTTCGTGAAACAAAATATTTAACTAATTCCGTAAACCTCCGATGGACGCCTGTCTTTATTTCGGACAAATTATGCGGAAAAAAAATCAAAATTCTTTTTGAATTCATTCTGTTCGACCTGGTCTTCCGGTTATTAATAAGTAACAAACCTTTCTTATTACCTCAAAAAGGGCTAGCGTTAATTTACCAGGCTTATCGATCCTGGATATCAGAACAATAGAAAATAATTTATAAAATAACGAAATTGAATAGTAATAAATATTTTCTGAATATTTTTTTGAGATTCTCAAGGATTCTTTATATCGTAAGTTCGATAGTGAGATGGTTTTAATCTCAGGATATATCCTTATCGCCGAGAGTTTATCCTCAATTTTCATAATATTGTTTCCGTCATAAATCAGATGAATAAAAAAATCAGCATCAAATGCACAAATCATTTTTTCATCAAGAGAATTTGAATTATAAACGCTTTTTCTGAAAAAGGTCGACGGTTGAAGGATATGATAATCCAGGAACAGAAGTTCTCTGAAATTGATCTTGGCACAATGCCATACCCCAGTCTGACTGCCGCTTCGATTTATGATCATACCATCACCCGTTATAAGATGCACAGAGGGATCCAGAGAGAATTGTTGAATAATTTTGGATAAAACATTATCATGAAGCAAATAGTCATCTGAATTCAACCAGTGGTAAATATCACCAAAGGCAAGACTGAAAGCATGTTTCAGCGCATAAACCTGGCCCTCATCCTTTGAGGAATACCATCTGAAACTCACCCCCATGCATTTGATAATTTCCTGATTATCCTGTGCTGATTTATAGCATGAAAACTGTCCGTTTATGCTTCCAGTTAAACAATTTTCTGACAATTTTCTTTCATAACCCCGGATAATCTCCAATGTTTGGTCTCTTGATCCACCATCCATGATAATGTAATCGATATAAAAATCGCCCTCCTGTTTGAGCACTGATTCTATCGTCTCACCAATGAAGTCCCCCTGATTTAATGAAACAGTAATTATAGAGATGACAGGAAACATTTACAATGAATTTCAGATGGATATATTAATTCCGATCAGGTTTTACTTTCTTTTTAACCAGGTTGTTAAATAAATATAAACAGATTTTTTTGTCATAGCAGGAATAACAGAAAGAAATAAAGGGGCGATCATCATTATTAACCTGCCAACATATAATTGAAATTTCGGTATAGATTTATCCTGATTTTTTTGAATGATCGAATACAACAATAGTTTCCAGATTAATTTTGTCAAATTCATTTTGTAAAAGGATTTTTTAACATCGGCAAGGGCATTGTTGTTGCGATCCGAGTATTTTGCTTCGGTGTTCTCGTTTTTGAGTTTTGTAAATAAGTTACTATAAGCTTCTGCCTGCAAAGTAAGCTTATATTTATCTTCAATTAATTTCCTGGAATTTCTGCCGAACCCCGTTCTCATCTCATCATCTGTAACAAGTTTCACTATTGCTTCAGCAAGTTGCAACGAATTCTTGTTTTCAACAAGGATCCCTGTATCCTGTTGAATCAGCTCTCTAATACCACCTGTTGCAAATCCTATCACCGGAACACCACATGCCATTGCTTCCATGATTCCCAAAGGCAAATTATCTTCAGTTGAAGGTAATATAAATATATCTGAAGCATTATAAACATTTATGATCTGCTCATCACTTTCAAGATAATTGGTATTTATTATCGGTATGTGAAATTTGGAAATTGAAGTATCTGGATCCCCCATACAGATTATATTGATTTTTTTTGCATAAACCATATTTTCTATCGAGGGATTCATTATCGCAATTTCAATTGCATTCAGCAAATAACGAAATCCTTTTCGCTCTTCTTTCGAATTAACAGCTCCAAATAGTATGGTGGTTACTGCAGGATCAATGTCTAAAGATCGCTTTGCTGTATTTTTATTCTGCGGTTTATATAATTTTGTGTCAATTGAATAGGGAATAACCTCTATGGGTCTGTTTTTAAACAGAATACTTTTTTTTGCTTCTCCGGCTAACCAGCGGCTTGGTGTAACGATGGTCAGATTCAGTTTCTCGAACAGATGTAACTTATCCAGCAGAACTGCATGAGGCAAATTATATTTATCATTATCAATTTGGGGACAATTCATGCATAATCCTTCAATAAACCTTTCACAACCGGCTGTATAATGGCACCCGCCTGTAAAGGGACGTTGGTCATGAAGTGTCCAGACAATGGGTTTGTTGAATTTTCCCAACTGTGCTATTGATAAAGGGGACAAAAAGTTCTCAACCCAGTGCAGGTTTATAATTTCGGCATCTTTGATCAGATCAAGATCAGCAATATTATTACCGGGAAAAGAAAGTGAAAAATAGGTATTAGTCAGATTGCTTCTGTTGGATTCAATATATCGGGTAAAGATCAGACTTTCTATATCTCTGTCAAACCAATCTTTCGGATATAGTTTCAGGGATGGGGCAATGATAACTTCCTCGTCATTACTATTTTTGTATTGTACCAATAATTTGCAGTTGTTATGCGTTAATTTCAGGCCTTGAAATAGCCGGTAACAAGCTCGCGGGGCGCCGCCTGTAACATCATTGGTGCTTATGCAAATTACTTTGCTTTGATTAGTTATGAAAGGCATTTAAGAAAGACTTTTTCATACTCCTTTGTGACATTATCAATATCAAACCTGGAAAAACAAAACCTGCAATTGTTTTTGTGTTCAGTATACAAAGACTGGTTCATAATATAATTATTCATCAATGAACTTAAGGTATCAACACAAGGTTTGTTATCATCGTCCGGTTTTAATAACTGACCGGCCGGTTTTATATTGATTTCCAGCATTGAACCCAGGCTCCCTGTATCAGTGGCAATGACCGGCACATCACAGCAAAGGAATTCAATTACAGCCATTGGCATGCTTTCTCCCTGAAAATATGACGGTAACAAACCTACATGAATGATAGACATAATTGACAATGGATCGGAAACCTGTCCAAGAAAATGAATGTTCTTATGATCAATGTACCTCTCATGCAGCTCTTTTAAATAATCACTATCTCCAACTAATATTAAATGAAGAGTAATATCTTTCGTGTTCAGGTTAAGAAAAGCTGAAATAGCAATTTCCCATCCCTTTTCCGGGATACCCCGGGCCACCATACCAAAAATAAAATCTCCCGGTTTTATGTTTAATCCTGAAGAAATCTTGTCTTTTTCAGTTTGTGAAATAAACCTGCGTGGAATACCATTATTAATCAGCGTGAATTTTCCATCATCACGACCTGTTAACTCCTTAATTCGATTTTTGTTGTTTTCTGAGATGTACACAACATGATTAACAACATCAAAAATTTTCCGAACTACTGTTATGTCAGCAAATCCTTGTTCAATAACGTAATTATAGTCACCATGATCCGTGATAATGACAGGAATGCGTGAGCCCGTTTTTTCCGTGATGAATTTATCAGAATGGAACAGATGTGAATTGATTATCCTGACATTATATAACTTTAGATAAAACAGATAGTGAATTTTCTTACATAAATCATTTATCCATAATCTGATATTTTTTTTGACAAGAAAATGATCAATATTCGCGGTCAGATTATCCAGCCAGGTAGGAAAAAAAATAAGTCTTACAGAAGCCGGAAGTCGGTTTTTTAATGAACTTTCGACCTGATCGGGCAACACACAATAAATATAAACTCTATGCCTTTTTGAAAGTGCTTCAGACAAATTAACAACGAATGTCTGAGCCCCGCCCATGTATAAATTAGACATAGAGATTAAGATATTCATAAGGTTTTTTCCGGATTATCTGATTAAATTGTTATATACTTCCAATGTTTTTGATGCAATGATATCCCATGAAAAATTTCTGACTGCATATTCCCGCGCAAGTTTCCCCTTTTCCATAATGTCATGATCGTTTTTCAATAAAGTTACCAGAATTTCAATTATTTTTTCCACATCACCAGAATCGGTTAGGTATGTAAAAGACGGATCAGTATATTCTTCGATTCCGCCTACTTTATTTGACACAATCGGCTTACCGCATGCCATTGCTTCCAGAATGGCGTTATTTGCAGTACAATCCAATAATGGCATGAAAAGGATGGCTGCACGCTGATATAATTTAAGCAATTCCTCATCATTAAGGTTGGCAAACCAATGAACGTTATTCATGAGATTTATCTCTTCAAAAACTGGATCATATCGCTTATTGATCGGAACAAGCAGATCAAAATGAACATTAGGAAAATGCTCGTTGAAGTATCTTATTACATGATAAAGCGTCTTGATGTCTCTTAGCCAGTGACCTGAAAAAAGGATATGTTTTTGATTTAAATTCAGCTCCGAATCTGAAGATGGTTTGAAAAACAGTGTGTCAATGCCATGTGGTATATAAAATACGCGATCGGGAATAATTCTATTAAAATAAGCCTCAGCTGCACGACTTAATACGATCAGCGCATCAAATTTTTTCAAGAGTGAAATATTTTTAAAATTTTCATCATACCATGATGGAGGCTGATGAACGGTCCCTATTATTTTAGTCCAGGGACAAAAAAGCGGAAGGGTAGTCATTGAAAAATTATCTTCCACGTAGGTTATATGAAATATATTCGCCAGGGTTTTCAGGTTTGAAAGGATCGCATTGGTTTCGGCGTAATAACCTCTCCAATTATAGAAAAGGCTGGTTTTATATTTATCAATAAAATATTGATCCAGTTTTTTATTGAGGAAGTATTTCATCTCATCCTGTTCTCCGGGCCTGTAAATACTTTTAAAAGACCAATGATCTGAATCAGTGATGTGATTAAAAACCATATCATACCCACTATGCTGCCCCATCCAGTCAAATGTTTCACGTAATAACACCCCCTTTTTCATTACCTGCATTTATTTATTGATTGCAATCAGCCTCTAAAATGCATGAATTACCTATAAAGTATTTTTCCGCTCCTGATGATTTCATTCAGTTTGTGGAAAACTGCTGAAGAATTAACAACTTTCCCGTTTTTTTCAGGATGATTTTTTGCAAAATATTTCTAAAGTTGCATACATACTTTAGTTCTAAACACAAAATTTTATTGTCAGTTAATATTGCAGAATTGAAAAAAACCTTCTGATTATAGCGACCTGATTTTCTGATAAAAAATGAATCTGCCAATTTGCCATTGGTATACACTGATACTTTCTTAAGCGATTTTAAATCCCGTTCAACTTTATATTCAACAGATAATGAAGTGAAATCCTGGTCAGGACGGACATTAAATTTTAAAAAAAGTGAATGGTTTATCCTGAAATATCTGGCAGTAATGAGATCAGAATTTTGAATCGAAATTGATGTTCTAAGATGATAGGGTATTATTAATTTTTCATAAAAGAAGTAAATTTTTTTCTCCAATTGCTCCTTTTTCCTTTTAAGCCTGCCGGGGTATGAAGGAGAAGTGGAAAACAAGTGGTTGTCAACCCACTCCTGCATCAGAAGCAACACATATTGGATATAATTACTATTTAATCGGTTTGCCCTTCTGTTCTCAATAAAAAACCTGTGCTTATTTGTCTCCCAATCACCTGTTTTAGCGTTTTCATGTATTCGTGCTGTAGCCCATATATCATCAACACAATAAAACTTTTCTACTTTTGACACCCGGATGAACCACTCATAATCGAGTGCAAGATGAAAAGATTCATTTAATCCGCCATATTTTTTTACCAGACTGCTGTTAAAAAAAACAGATGCCTGCGGAATATGCCAGCCCCTCCAGAAAAACATTCTCCTGTAACCTTTTTTTAATGGAATACCGCGGTAATAATAAAGGTGATTTGAATTGACGTCGGTGTGCGAAACACTTGCAAAAGCCAGGCTATATTCAGGATTGTTAATCAGGTTATCCACTGCCTTATGAATGGCATCCGGCAAATAGGTATCATCCGAATTCAAAAATGCCCATATCCCTTCCCGAGCCTTTTCCCACCCCTTATTCACTGCATGACATTGTCCTTTATCTTTTTCTGATACCCAAAATGACAGCCAGGGTTCGTATTTTTTAATTATCTCTAATGTGCAGTCATTGCTTCCTCCGTCAATGATGATATAATCAATTTTTTCATAGCCTTGCAAAAGAACAGACCTGATGGTCTCTTCAATAAAAATACCCTGGTTATATGAAGGCGTAACAATGGTAACCAACGGCAGGGTGTCAGCTCTCTGATCAATTTTATTCGCCCCTGAACCAACAGTCCACGGCCAACCTGTTTTTCCGACTGGCGGGGGTGGTAATTCCTCAATTGTCCTTCTCCTGTGATCCATGGATTTTGTTATACAGCCTAAGCTGTGTTGGCTTTCCCCTGTAAGAAGAAATACCAGCTCTTCTTAAAGAACTTTGTTTTCGATGCTATTTTTTTCTACTAACCGTGGCACATCCCATTCAAAATATAATTTATGCCTTAACGGAAATCGATCTATCACTGGTGAATTTTTAATTCCGGTTGCCAGCAAAAAATCTTTTCTGAATGTAATGTCGTGAATTTCAGACAATATTAAATTCAAAAAATTGATTTTCATTCCCTTGGTTTCCGGTTGGGCAATATTTATGGTTTTCATATTTTCAACCCCGAATCCTCCTGCTCTGAATAATTCTGATAATTCATAGGGTGTGATTTCCCGATTGTGTCTGAGATTAATCCCTTCCGGGCGGTACGGTGGGAAACTGCTTGGTTGTTCTCCCCTTATCAATCTGACTAAATTCGTTACTCCGATTGCATTGGGAACAGTTATAAGCAGCCGACCACCCGGTTTTAGAATACGGTTCGATTCACTGAATACACACATCGGGTCCAGCGCCAGATGTTCAAGTACTTCACTACAAACAATTAAATCAAAAGCTTCGTTCGGGAAAGGCCAATTGTGAGTCTCAATATTAAACCGGTATTCATTGAAAATGATTTTTTCCTGATCCGATTTGGAAAGATCGATCGTATCAGTTGAGAAATCAGCTGTTTTTTCAGGGTTCTTTTCATCAAATCCCGACAAGGTTATATCTTCAAACAATAAAATCTTCATCAAGTATGTCAGTCCGTAAGGCGGAGCTCCGATTTCAAGAACCCTTGTTGTGGTTGGCAGACTGACCATCTCTTCCAGCGTAAGCAAATACCTCCTGAAATGGTTTAGATGATATTCCTTTGTTTCAGGATGCGAACCAAAAATTCGGTTTTCAAAAAATTGCTTTTTGATTTGGTCAAGATTATAATGCTTCAAAGGTTCAATTTTCAGCGTCTCTTTTGTCAGTGCGGAAGCATCCGGAAGCAGAGGAATATGCATGTTGTCACCCATGGATTTTATGTCAGTAAAAACTTCTCAAGTGTTGATATTATATTCTGAATAACGGCGTTTACAAACAGCGGTAACCGCTGATTATCAAAGTGCAGGCTTAACCTGACCTTATCAGAAAAAATACATACAATGTCATTCGTTATCAATCATTTGTGATAGATATATCATGAGGCAGGTCAACTCCTCCATAGCTCATCAGCCGGTTATTATTTGTTACATTAAAATGCTTTACTCCATCTATCCAGTCATAATATATCCGTTGATATTTATCGCATACCGTAACTGATAATGAATATTTACCTGCGGAAAGGTAATTTACAATTCTAAAATTCACTGTCACTATGCCAACTCTGACCTTACCAGTTTTTAATTTTTCAGAAAATGTATTGGTCGTAAACAGTGCCCGCCTTTTTTGATCATAAATAATTATCCCGAATACAGGGTTGTTTAGTTCAACATTTAATTCATATTGAACACGGATAAAGAAGTTCTCACCATGTAATATTTCTTGTTTTTCATTACCAACATCATCACAAACAAGCACATTCTTGATCATCACTTTCTTGGCCACTTTATTGTCATTCCCAACAATTAAATTTCCTGAAATAACAGGGCTTTCTTGATCTGTTTGTTCTTTTGATTGATCCGCGGTTGAAATATCAGTATTTCGGACAGCATCTGAGGCTGTATTATCCACGGGATATTTTACAGCGTCGGTGTTCATATATTTAGTGATAGCTTCATTGGCTGACCCTATAAATGCCGCCCTGCCTGATTCAAGATAAATCACTCTGTCCGAATACTTATGAACAGCTGCAGGATCGTGGGACACCAAAATAATTGTTTTCCCCTCTTTAATAAAATCTTCAAACACATTGAAACACTTAACCTGGAAATTGGCATCACCTACAGCCAATACCTCGTCCATCAACAAAATTTCTTTATCGGCATGAATTGCCACAGAAAAAGCAAGTCTGACATTCATGCCACTGGAATAGTTTTTTAATTTCAAATGAATGAATTGATTTAATCCGGAAAAATTCACAATTTTATTATAACACCTGTCAATCTCAAATCTGGAGAGTCCTAAGATCGTAGCATTGAGGTAGATATTATCTTTCCCTGATAACTCAGGATTAAATCCAACTCCAAGTTCAAGGAAGGGTGAAATCTCACCATTGACTGCGATTGAACCATGATCAGCGGTATAAATACCGGCCAGAAGTTTGAGCAGCGTTGACTTTCCGGATCCATTCCTTCCAATAATGCTTAAAAATTCACCTTTCTTAACTTCAAAGGATATATCTTCCAGAGCATTATATGTTTCGTAGATCATTTTTTTCCTGAAACCAACAACATGCTCCCTGATAGTGGTTCGCTTTTCCTGCGGAATACGGAATGATTTTGAAATGTTGCTGACATTTATTGCGATATCCCCGACCATGGTCCTGTTATATTTAGATATTTTCAATTAGATTTTTTGAGGCGAATTTCAGGTACCAGAGGCATCCCAGCAAAAACGGGACAAAAATTGCAATGAAAATT
The DNA here is from genome assembly GCA_028706295.1 of Bacteroidales bacterium. Taxonomy (GTDB): domain Bacteria; phylum Bacteroidota; class Bacteroidia; order Bacteroidales; family FEN-979; genus CAIVAT01. Next base: position 20,697 of record JAQWBQ010000020.1, on the reverse strand, counting down.
AAAAGATGATCTAGCCTGGCTATTCCGTTGTCGATTAAAACAACTTTTGAGTGTTCAATCAGTAGGGTCATCGGATTAATGTAAAGCAGCGTTTGGACCTTTAATGGGACGGCAGTAATCGGATAAATGATCGGACTTGCATAAAATAACACCTGGAGCAAAACCTCCCATATCTGATTTAAGTCACGAAACCTGACGATCAACGGAGCGGCTAAAAAGGAGAACGAAAGCGAAATTCCATAGATCAAAAACACATAAACAGTAAACATTGCAATATGCAACAGGTTGGGAAAAATATTGTAAGCAAAAAGAAAGATAAAGAGTATTATGAGGTTAAATCCGAAGGCAAGAGCGCTATGAACCGTTGCAGATATAATAATAATCCATTTCGGGACATAAATTTTTTTAAGTATTTCAGATTTTGATAGCAGACTGTTCATTCCCACAGTGGTTGCCTCAGCGAAGAAGAACCACAGGATTAGCCCGACCAGTAATCTGATGGTGTAAGTCGGGTTATCTTTAAAAAAGAGATTTGAAAAAACAAAATTTAAAACAAGGAAAAGACAAAAAGGTTTTAAAAAAACCCATATTGCACCTAGCCAGGAGCCCTGATAGCGCATTTTCAAATCAGTTTTGGCCAGCATCCAAATGGCCTCCCTGTAATGAAGTTGCTTTTTCAATTATGCTAAATTTAAAGATAGATATGCAAATTTAGAAAAAAAGAGTTGGCTTTTCAGAATGATTCGTGATTAAAAGATATTGATTAGATTTGTATTCATGTTCAAAAGGACCATAGATGACTTCGACTGAGGCAAAACACGAACATTTTTTAAATCCGTTTCAGAAACAAGTAAGAAACGGGATATCTTTATTCACAGCCGTTAAAAATCGATCTGAAATGCTTGAAAAAGCATTACAATCCTGGGTCATTCATAGTGAGATCGACGAAATAGTCATTGTTGATTGGAGTTCCGACAAATCTTTAATTCCTTTGATTAAGAAGTTTCAGGACGGAAGGATATTTCTTGCCGTCGTTGAAAACCAAAAAAACTGGATATTGTCTGTTGCCTGTAATCTTGCAGCCAGGCTGACAACAAGATCCTTTGTATTAAAAATGGATGCAGATGTTGTCATTCACCGGGGGTTTTTCGACAATCATAAATTACAATCCGGTTTATTTTATACGGGGAACTGGGCCCTCGGAAGAGATGAAAACCAAACCCATCTTAACGGCGTAGCCTTTCTTTTCAGGAATGATTTCTTCAAAGTCAATGGATACAATGAATATATCAAATCTTATGGTTGGGAAGACAGCGATCTGTATCTCAGGCTTGAGAAGAATGATCTTAAAAGATATGATTTCAATCATGATTATTTATATCACATTGAACACGGAAGCCGGACGCTTTATCAGAACAAACCGGGTTATTTTAAAAATATCAGCGATTCTGAACGTGAGCATCTTAATATAGTCATCAACCGCCATTTTGGATATAATACCAAACCATGGTCTCTCATGAACAAAATGGTTGATTTTAGTGTTACCGGCGGTGAGAATAATATAATTTACTGCAAGCAGGCTGGCAAGGACCATAACATCACACCAGTAGAATTGATTCACAAAAGTGAAGCATCCGCTTTAAAAGAACGTATCCAGACCTCCAGCCCTGAATTATCCCAGCCTTTGCTTGACCAATTTGAACGGCTTGAATTAATTGAGTTTTATAACCTGATATTCGGGGTAAATAAAAACACCTCTGAGAATTATATTTTTTCTGTCATAAAAAAAACCATTCAGCATTATTCGGGGCTGAAACAAAATGATGAAGCAGAGATTAACAGATTACTGTCTGAGAGTAAAATATCTGATGATAAAATTGGGGCTTTGACCAATGATCTTTACCATAAAGATCAAAAAATAAACAGCCTTGAGCAATCATTAAATGAAGATGCATTAACCATCAAAGACCGTGACCGGACAATCAGCGAAAGAGATAAAGCAATCAGAGATCGGGATGCCGGTATGCATCAACTAGAAAAAGTTATCTCGGACAAGACGGAACAGGTAATTTATTTTGAAAAATCACTGAATGATAAAAACAATCTGATTGCAAGGCTGCAAGAAGCAACAGAACAATTAAACTCTGATCTTGCAAAACAAAATCAACACATAAGTGATCTGGACAGCATAATCCTTGAACAGGCAAAGCTTGTTCATCACTATGAAGTGTCTGCATCAACCCAGGTAAATGAAATTAAAACAAAAGACGAAGAGATTCTCAGTAAAGCTGCAATCATCAACGATCAGGAAGCAGTTATAAACAGTAAGAATATTGAGATTCAAAAGCTTGAGCAGACAATTAATTACCTGACCATTCAAAAAGCCCAACACCAGTATAAAATAGAAGAAATTTACCATTCATATTCATGGCGGTTTGGGCATTTTGTTTTCTCCCTTCTTAGCAGGCTTATTTTTTGGAGGAGGTGACACACGAATATTGTTCACCATAGGCTCGCATTTCGTAAAATTCACCGTTTTTCAGGGGATGTTCTGCAAAATAATTTACATAAGATTCCCATGCGCTATCTAAATATTCCTGCCACGTAATCGGGGAATTATAATCTATTTCAAATTCCTCGGTTTTAACATTGAATAACCTGTTTTGAAAAACAGTTTGTTTTCCAACGTGCAGAATACATATGAAATCACAAACACCCGTTTTCCAACCCATCGATTCACAAATATCCATACATATTAATTCCTGCCCCCAACCATAATATAATGCTGGATCGAATTGATTAATTTTTTCGATCAGTTTCCGATTAATTAAAGGGGCTTGCATATCTATCCATTTTACAATTCTTGTTGAGGGATTTCCCCAGTTTTGCATTTGCTTCCATGGCTGTGCGCGGCCGGCAATGCAAGGTGATATCATTGCATAATTCCCCTTGAAAAGCTCATCTCTCAAAGAACGCACAAAGATCTCACCCGTCACCTCAATATCATTATTTAAAAACAAAAGTGAATCATATTCCGGATTGTTAAGGACCATTTTAAAAGCCTCATTGAAGGCCCCACCCCAGAAAAGATTTGCTTGAAATCGTATGCTGGTGTTTTTGGAAACCAGGTCTGGCCTTGAACCATTATCCATCACGATCAATTGATAATCATTCCGCTGAAAACTGACTAATGAATTATAAAGCAAATCAGTATATTCAGGTAAATTATGGTTAAGAATTACAGCTAGTGTCTTTGTCATAGAAAGGAAAATTGATCTTAGTAAAATTACGTAAATTTGACAATTTGTGTATTTCGAATTAATGAGATGAGAGATGCTTTAATAATATTAGGGATGCACAGAAGCGGGACATCTGCAACCTCAGGGCTTTTCAACATGAATGGTTATGACCTTGGAATGTCTATCATGAACGCTAACTGGTCAAATCCAAAAGGGTTTTATGAGAATTTTAAAATCAATTCTTTCAGCAATGATCTTTTTCAAATACTTCATGTTAATTGGCACAATACGCTGGGACTGAATGGTCAATGGTGGAAAGACCCAAAACCGGATGAAATCAAAAAAAACCTCAAAGAATTAATTGAAAGTGATTATACAAAAGAGGGAAACTTGCTTTTTAAAGATCCACGTATGTGCATTTTACTTCCATTATATAATGAAGTGTTGGTGGAAATGGGTTTTAACGTAAGTTTCATTATAACTTTAAGAAATCCTAGAGCAGTTGCTAGATCACTTAACAGAAGAGATGGATTCAGTTACAAGAAATCCATTCGGATATATATGGATTATATGATAAAAGCAGAGCAATACACACGAGGTAAAAAACGTTGTTTTGTAGACTATGACAGCATCATAACCAATCCTCTTCAAACCATTTTGAGATTAACAAATTCCTTGGGAATTAAAATAAAGATCACACCAGAAAAAGAGGCTCAAATTATTGATTTTATTGAACTCGGTTTGAATCATTTTGAACCGGATAAACTTCTAACCCTTGACACTGAAAACGATGAAATTCAGCTTTTCAATATCTTTAAAAATGCTGAATTCAATGATCTTAATGATAATGAAGGGTTACAGGCAGATAATATCAGTAGGAAGTTTTACAAGGAATATCAAAAAGAACAATACTCAAAAATATCAATTATTACAGTGGTCCGTCAGGGATCAACTGATCTGAAAACAACTTTCAGAAGTATTTCCACTTCAGATTATCCTGACCTGGAATATATTGTCATTGAATCAGATGCCGACCCAACCACAAAAGAAATGTGTAACCATCAAACATATCTTGCTAATGTAATTTTTGAATCAGGACTATCCAAAAAAGAGGCTAAAGAATTAGGTATGAGAATGGTTTCCGGGAAATGGGTGGGATTTCTGGACAGTGGTCGCTCATTTATTAGCAACCATTCGTTATCAGATTTCATCTCCCAGCTCAAACAGAATGATGAACAAAACATTTGTTCCATAAAATTCCCGACAGAGTCAGGCGAACTCCGGCTATTTAAAACAAATAAACATTAACTAACCTTGATACCAAAAAAAATCCATTATTGCTGGGTTGGAAGCACTCCAAGAAATGATAGGATCAAAAAATGCATGGACAGCTGGAGTCGACTTTTACCTGATTATGAAATAATTGAATGGAATGAAAATAACATTCCGATTGATCATAAATATATTGCTGAAGCACTTAAGTTGGAATTATGGTCAAAGGTTTCCAATTTTGTCCGGTTATTTGCATTATTTACTGAAGGAGGGGTATACCTGGATACTGATTTTGAAATCATTAAAAGTATTGATCCGTTGTTAAGCAATGAGTGTTTTCTGGGTTTTCAAAGGATTGAACCGCATGTTGGATGGGCAAACAATGGAATTCTTGGGGCTACGAAGGGTCATCGTTTCCTGCAATTATGCATGGAAAGGACGCAGGAAATATTTTATGATCAGAATCATTTTATTCTATCACCTTGGTTAACAACAATGATATTAAGGGAATTAGGACTCAACGAATATGGATTACAGACCATTGAAGGAGTGACAATTTATCCAAAAGAATATTTTTATCCTTACTCATGGTTCGAATCATTCACTCCGGAATGTTTAACCGAAAACACCTATGCTATTCACCATTGGGAAGGATCCTGGTTGAAAAAGAACAATTCCCAATTATGAAAGAAATCCCGCTCCACATAAAACATAAATACCCTGGAAGTTGGTTGTTTAAGAGGAAAGTTCTGAATTGGTTGTTTATCCGTGAATATTATATCCAACTTCCATTTTTTTTCAGATTATTCTCCTTATTTATTCGGTTTTATTTTAAATTATTTAATTATGATTATTGCATACCGGGCCGATGGATGTTTTTAATATTTTCATTTTTAAATTTGAAAATCACCCGAAAAAAATATGGATATATTTCCGTAAATAACTGTATTATCTGTTTATATCTTGCTGACCCCCGGTTTTTAAATATCATTAATGAATTAACTATTTCCAATCCTGAATCAGACTTGCTGTTCTATTTATTGAAGCAAGGCGATACTTTTATCGATATTGGAGCAAATCACGGAAGCTATGCCTTACTTGCAAGTAAGCTGGTAGGGAAAAAAGGCTTGGTAATTGCTGTTGAACCTCAACCCATGCTTTGTCATGCAATAAGAATGACATTTATGAATAATAATTATTCTTCATGTTTATTATTTGAAACCGCACTAGGAAAAACGATTGGCGAAGTGCAATTATTCATTCCCAGCGATACATCAGGAACTGCTGGAATATTTTCATCCCATTCAGCAACACATAAATACACATCTATTAATGTTACATTAAATAATTTTGATAATTTATTAAAAGATATTGAATTACCAGGACGGATTATGGTGAAAGTGGATATCGAAGGAAGTGAATATGATTTTATTCTTGGGGCAAAAGATTTCTTTTTGAAATATAGACCAATTATGCTAATGGAAATTAATCCTCATTCCCTGGCCGCAGCACAAATTTCAAAAGATCAAATGAGAGAATTAATCAAAAACGTCGGATTTACTTGTTTCTCCGAACTTTCTGACCCAAATCATTGCATCTCAGTGGATCATTTAAATTTTGATGGTTTTAGAAATGTTCTTTTATCAATGTGAAAAGAAACAAGAATGAAAATGAAGGTCCCCGCCGCAAGCAACGGGGTATTTCGTGAATGACTTTTATTCGCCCCAAGGGGCGGGGAACTGACTCCATAGAGATTAGACTTCTGTTTATCCGTCGTGTGAGGCGTTATAAGGAATTTTCCATTCTGAAAGTGCCAAATTAAAATTCCCATCAGCATGTATTCTATCCCAGAATATCTTAAAATCCTTATCAGCATTTTCCAGTAAAAAAATCATCTTTTTATTCTTGTCCTTTAGAAAAAGATTAATGTTGCTGTTGACAGTTTCACAATAATCAATGCAAACATCTAAAGAATTCTCAAAAGGTAATTTTCGCATCTGACCCATAATAATTTGTCTGCTGTAAGCTCCAATAATACCATAATCCCATCTTTTTAAAAAACTTTGAGCAGTAGCCAATATATCTCTTTTAAGATGAACATAAAAAGCATCATCGCCGTAATTATCATCAAGCTTCCCAAGAAACCAGGATAATCGGTTATCGACTTCTATGTGATTTAAAGGATAATTAAAATGCTCAGGACAAATTAACGAAGACCTGGATTCATGTGCACTGGTATAGTTATCTATGTGGGAACAAGCTTTATAAAATGTTGTTGATCCGCAGCGTCCTGTACAAAGAACAAATATATTCATCACTAATTGTTATTTTGGTTATACTTCGACTGTTTGAATTTGCTCTTTTTCGCAAACTCAAACGCTCAGCATAACTGAATCTAATCAGTTTTGCTTTCGTAAACCTGTTAATATTCAGTATATTATATGTTTTTCAACCATATAGTTTCTTAATCTTAAATCTTCGGAATACGTTCCACTTTGCATTCCTAAATGAATTTCTTCTTTACCAATCATTTTTGAAGTAAAATAATCCATAAGAGTTCCGTTTTTATGATATTGATACAATTTTCTCCAGCCATCTCCCACATCAGGAGGCAGATCAACATTTCGAGCATATGCAGCCCCGCCATAAATAATTTTGTTAGAAAATTGTTCCCAGCTTCGAATTGGAAAATGAAAAATCTCTATCTCCTCGGAATAGGTTGTTTTTAAATCAGTTGGATACTGTATGTCATGATTTCCTTGAGAAACAATTACATCTTCCATAGCTTTGTGACATATCTTTGGTGGTAAAGGATTTCCCATATGATTTTTAGATTCATTATCGCGATATATCATTCTGGTAAAAACTGATTTATCAAATTCGTTTGTTGGAACAAAATCATATCTCTGAACAAAAACAACAGAAATATTTTCGCCAACATAAGATAATGTCATTTTTAGGTCAAGGTCGTTACTCCACCAAAATTCATCAGCATCCCCATTGATGATCCAATCAGCATAAAACCTTGTTTTCGCCATCCTGGCCATCCTGGTGACCCAAACAGACTGCGCATAATTATCTTCTGTTTCCCTTATGAGATACAATAACCCTTGTTGCTCAAAATCACTCAATATTTCCGGTGTCGAATCAATAGAATTATTGTCTGTTACAATAAAAAAATCGACTCCCATATTAAGATGAAAGAGGAGGTTCTCTCTAATTATATCCTCTTCATTTCGTACCAGCAGGGTCATTATTAGTTTCATAATGCCTCATTTGATAATATTAGACCCATCCATTAAAATCTTTTGTTCATCCTTTATTACAAGAAACTGAATGCTGATCAGTAATCAGAAAAAAAGGGTGTCTCAAAAAAGGAGACACCCTTAATAAGGTAAAGGTCAAAATGCATTATTTTTCAAGTTTTGAAATCCGAGCTTTAAGAGCATCGTTTTCTTTTTGCAGATTAATCATATAAAGAGTTAATTCCTCTATTTTGAGAAGGAGAGTTGCATTCATCTGACCCACATTCATACCATTTGCAACGACTTCAGCTTCGCAGGGAACATCAGGAAGATGCTTGTTTTCCTTTACAAAACTTTCAACTTCATACAGTGACCTTAATTTATAATTTTCATTGAATACATAGTCTGGTAAACCCGTCAGTGTTACTTCAACCTCCTTGCAAACCACTTTTCCACCAACAGCAAGTTTTGCGCCGGCAGGTATAGCCATTGATCCCAATCCTATTCCAACTGAACCAGTACTGTTGATAAGAAAAGCACCAGCATTTTGGTATTCAACATCACCTACACCAGCTCTCATTTCCCATTTTCCATTGACTAAATTAAAGTATGAAAACTCCCTAAAATTACTGATTGTTGAACTCCAAGCAGTCTGGAGAATTTCGTGTTGTCCACCGGTTTTTCTGAAAAGTATCTGGAATCTATCATTTGTCGCATCGTTGCGAATAGTGAAAGTACCAACAGATCCACTGGCCCCGGTAAAGTTTCTGGATGCTACAAAACTACACGCACCGCTTGGATTAAATGCCTGGAAAGTACTTACAGGAGCAACATTAACACCAATTTTTGCATTTGTGTAAATCGGATCTGTGGTGATTGTGTTACTTGCAGGAACACCAATCCACTGCGCATACGATACTGCTCCGATAAGTAAAAAGGCTACAATAGCTAATATTTTTTTCATATCTCTGAATTTTAAAATTTTAAAATATATGATTGATGATCTCTGAAATCTATCAACGGATATCCGCTGCCCAAGCCAGAGAAATGCCCGGGTTTGCTGGTGAACAGATTGCCGGTTGAAAACTTTCAATCCGATGGCAACCACCTTTCACAGATTGTCGATTCTCAGGTCCTGAGTATCTTGATGGTTTCCGAACGTTCACCCCATCCGGTGCCGATTGAGAAGGTTACGAATTTCGTACAAAGGAAAGATTGTGGTATCTGGACACAACACTTTTTCAGAATGATAAAGCCGTCGGGGTCATCCGTCGTTTTGGTCCGGGCGGGAAGAACTCCCCTTATTTCATTCAGAAGCGCGCTGAACGATCCGGATTCCGGCAACGGGTAAACACAAAACGTTTTCTCGATGGCTACCGAAGCGGTACTTTTCTGAGGCAAGGTGGCCGGGATTTCAACGGAAGTCACTTTTCTCTTGTTGCGTTTTGGAGGATCTGCCGGTGTGACTTTGACGATCAGCTTTCCCCCGGCTTCAACGCGGGTTCCGGGTTTCAGAACCACGGAATGGGGCGAAACGAGCGTCATGGCGCCTCCCCCGGCAACGGTTAAGGGAGCAAAGGAAGGAACGACGGTTGAAGCGCTTGTCGTTTCATCGATGCTATTCAGCGGTTGAATCTGAGCGGCAGGGATCCTGATGGTATCGGCGGGGGTTAACACATCACCGGGCGATCCATCATCGGCCATCAGGCTCCATGGCTGCAACACGATAACGGTCAAAAGGAGTATGTGGCGTAACCAATTCATATCTCCGGATTCCGGCGCAGTTTAACTTACAAATATAATAAACAAATCTGAGAAAAAATTAGTTTTATTTTTAATGGGTCAAAATAATTTTTCCGGTATGGACCGTTCCTTCGGCAATGATCCTGATAAAATAAACTCCCGCGGAACGGCCTTCGAGGGTCAGTTCGTATTTTTTCACCCCTGTTATTTCTTTGGTTAGTATCAATCCACCGGTCATTCCGTAAACTCCGAGTGTCAGGTTTTTGGATACCAGCGATTCGTCCAGTTCCACGGTGAATTTTCCGGACGTGGGATTCGGATAAATCCGGAACGACTGATCAGTAGCTGCAATTTCAGGTTGTTCCTTTGATTTTTCATTCGGGTTCACCACAATCGGGTTGGATGGGACCTGGCAATATTGCCCTGTCTGGGTGATATAGCCATGCAGGTAACCACCGGCATAGACGAGGGTTCCGGGTTCGAGCAGGATCCGTTCACCGGCAACCAGATTTACGGTCCCGTTGCTTTGAACGACGAAGGTTGTCCCGTTGCCTGCAATAACAAGTGTCTGCTGGGCATCAAAGCAGAGGGATTGTCCGCTGACATTGACATCACCGACCATGTGAATGGCTGGTGGCACAGTGGTGCTGCCCCTGTTGCCCGTAAAGGTGCTGAAGGCGGTTAGCCCGTGGGCTTCGAGGGTATGCGCTGTACTGTTGGCTTTGTTAAAGGCGGTAAACGGAATGGGATCAACGCGGAAGCAATACATGTCGGTTTCATCGCCGGTAACATCGGAAGGTACATACTGAAACGAGGCCACACAGGAAAAGTTCGAGATTCCCGTCTGGGTGATATTCCAATAACGGTTCAGGTAGTTGACCAGTGTCCCGGGATATTGGGCATCAACCAGATTCACCCCGGCGTTGTTGCCGGCCGCGAAGGTTCCGCTCACAAAATTCAGGGTCACCGGCGAATAATCGGGTGTGGCGCCGGCGCTGCCAACCGGGAAAGTAAAGGTGGCCGGGGCGGATCCGGCGGGGAATTCTTTTTGAAGCTGGCCGCTTCCCGTCGCAACCACCATATTGGATGCAGAGGGGGTTCCCGCGACTGTGGCGAGGGATCCCAGCAAAAGGTCATTGCTGCCGAGATGCACCAGCCCGTTCGTCAGGTTAAACGTACTATTAACCCGGGTGTCGCCGTTCAGCGTTATTCCGTTCGCGTTGTTGACCGTCAGATTTCCGAAAACATTCTGGCCTGAAATGGTCTGCGAAACGGTTCCCGAAAGTACCACTGTGCCGGTACCCAACGTGTTGGGAGCCGGATTCTGATTGACAAGGTCCTGCTTCAGAATCAGGGTACCCTGGTTATCGAGGGTTCCTGCCGGCTGTAAGGTAAGATGCCCCAGGGAGGAGACACTGGTACCCGGAACAATTTTCAGGGTGGTGCCCCCGGTGATCAGAGTTTGAGAAATTCCCGCGCTGTAACCCAGCATTGCCAGGAGCAGGGTAAAGATCACACTTCTGAATCGGGTTTTCATATGTAAATATTTTTATATTTCATTGATCACATAAATTCTGTATAATCATTTACGATTGAACATGATTGACGATTTACAATTGAATGTTCGTTCTACGGTTTCAAAAATCCATCGCTTAAAGATAATACAAAAAAGGCAATTTTAGCGAAAAATTTTACAGGTATAACGAAAACCTTACGTATTAAGAATCCCGAGAGGTATCAAATTATCCTGATTAGGGACAGTCGGTGTTTCCAATCAGAAAGGGATTGGAGATGATCAGTTTTTAATGATTTTGATCGTCCGGTACCCGTTGTCCCAGATCAGTCGTAAGAAATAGATACCCGATGGTTGATCCGACAGGGAGAGGTTGTTATGTTGTGAAGCGACCATCTTTTGCGAACGGATCAGCGCTCCCTGCATGTTGTAAAGGGCAACATTGAATTCCTGTTGCGGCAGGTTGCTTACGTCGATTGTTATCGTTTCCGAGGTTGGGTTGGGATAGATGCTCCAACCGGGCCCGGTATCCGTTTGCGATGCGGTTGCAGTGGTGATCAGACCGGCAGCGCCGGGAGCCGGCGAATCGCAGTATTGGTGGTTTAACGTGATATACCCGTGCATGTATCCTCCCAACATTACCCGGGTCCCCGGAAGATAAACAATGTTTTGTCCGGCAACAAAAGTGGCCTGTCCGTTCGGTTCCACCAGGAAAACGCTTCCGTTCCCGGCCACGGTAATGGTGAGGGTGGCGTCATAACACATTATTTCACCGCTATGTACGGTGTCGTTCTGAACGATCCGGGTAGGCGGGACTACCGGGAGCGCCGTGATGGTATTGCCGGTAAAAGCTATAGGTTCGATGGGCAATCCCAATTCATTCCAGATTCCAGAGATGGGCAATGGAAGCGGACTGGTTCTGAAGACCATAGGAGTACTGCCTGCCTTCGCTAACGTGAAAACAAGGGTAATGATCCGGTCATTCTCATAGTTCTGGCCCTCCAGTCCGATCGCATCCAGAAAAAGACCGAGGGTGCCCGGCTGCCAGTCGGCATTGTACCCTGTAACCTCGAGACCGGCAACAACATTCAGATAAGGCGTTGAATGAGGCGTGAGGATGGTGTGATCATAATCCACATAAAATGCCAAATTCAGGACATTCGTACCTGTGATATGAACGGGAATCTGCACGGTATCGCCGACATTCCGTGTACGGTCGGGCTGTATGGAAGCACTGGTTTGCGATCTCACGGGAGTTGCACAGAAGAGCAGGCAGATCAATCCTGCCGGAAGTCCGATTATCGACAGTAAGTTTCTCTTTATCATTATATTGTGAATTTTAAAATAAGCTATGACATAAAAAAGAGGGAGCATATACTCCCTCCTTAGTCCCTTGCGGGTTAACAGATCTTGTTGATATATCCTGAAGATGACATAAAAACCATACTTCAATTTTGTGCTAAAGTACGGTTTTTATGTCACCGATCGGGATACGTTAATAACTTTTCATTACTTACTGTTTGATGAGTTTTATGGTTTCAACCTGGTCGCCGCCGGAAATTCTGACAAAATAGACTCCGACCGGCATGGATGAGAGCAGGAATTCGTGCTTTTTCTGCCCGATGATTTCATTGGTCAGAATCCGTTCGCCCATCATGTTGTAGATTTCAACCTTCAGTACATCGTAGATCCGGGTACCTGACTGCTCGAGGGTAAAGGCGCTCCTGGTCGGGTTCGGATAGAGCCTGAAGAGGGTTGACTCGAGCGCCGGGGTTGGATCTTCAGTACCGGTAGAAACCATTGCAGGAATGATCACCGATCCGCAGAATTGGTTGGTCGTGGTGATCTTGCCGAGCATATAACCACCTTCTTCAACCTTGGTTCCGGGCAGATAAATGATATTCTGACCGGCGATAAAGGTGGCGCTGCCGTTGTTCTCCACGACAAAATTAGTACCGCCTCCCGCAACCGTGATCGTCTGGAGTGCGTCGTAACAGACCACCTGGCCGGCTCCGATTACCACATTCTGAACGACAAGGTTAACAGGGATGGAAGATGAGATGGTAAAGTCGGCATTGCTGAGATCGCTGATTGACGGATCGGCTACGCTGCTGATCTTCACCTTGTAATCGGTTCCTGTCTCCATACCTGCCGGAATGGTCCACGACCACGATCCGGTAGAAGGTGTGGAAGCGATGATCCCGGAATGGAAGACGCCGCCTTTATAAAGCTCGATCTTCACATTGCCATCAATGTTATCGTTCCAGGTGATCGGGTGGACGGAACCCTGTTTCCAGTTCTCTCCGCCATCGGGACTTGTTACAATAATAAACGGAGCAGGTGTTACCGTAACCGGGTAAACAGCAGGTTGTCCTCCGGCACATCCGGTCTGGATATCGGTATAATTCACCGCGATCCATTGAGCGCCTTCGGTACTCCAGGTTACAGTTGCGGTATTATCCGTTGTGGAACCTCCCGAAGTTATGATACCGCCCGTCGAGATCGTCCAGAGGTAATTAACCTGTCCGGGTGCTGTTGAATAGACCACACCCGTAGTTCCGGCAACCACAGTGGCAGTACCGGTAATAACCGGGACCGGAAGCGGGTTGACGATCATCAGGATGGTGTTCGACGGAGCCGGGTTACCACTGACACAGGTCAGGCTCGAGGTCAGCACACACATTACCTGATCGCCGTCGGCAGGCATATAGGTGTAAGTCGGTGCGTCAACGTCGATGGTGTTACCATTAACGGTCCAGTGGTACGACGGTAACGGTCCGCCGTTAACCGGAGTCGCCGTGAAGGTGACAAGGGTTCCGATGCATACGGGGTTCGCCGAGGCCACGATGGTAACGCTGACCGGCATTTTCGGATCCACAGTCATGGTAATGACGTTGGAAGTAGCCGGGTTACCGGATACACATGGGAGGCCCGAGGTAAGCACACAGGTCACCAGATCCCCGTTGGCAGGGGTATACGTATAGACCGCATTATCCGTTCCTGCATCCACGCCGTTCACCTTCCATTGATAGGATGGTGTAACGCCGCCGTTGACCGGGGTTGCCGTGAAGGTAACCGGGGTTCCTTCGCATACCGGGTTCGCCGAAGCCACAATGGAGACACTTACCGGAAGCACGGCAGTAACGCTCATCACGATGGTGTTGGAGGTTGCCGGGTTACCGGTGACACAGGTGAGGCTTGAAGTAAGCTCGCAGGTTACCAGATCACCGTCGACAGGCACATAGGTGTAGGTTGGTGTATCCGTACCTACAGCCACGCCGTTCACCTTCCACTGGTAAGCCGGGGTAGTGCCGCCGTTGACCGGGGTTGCCGTGAAGGTTACCAACGTTCCGGCACAGACCTGGTTGGCTGAAGCCACGATGGAAACACTGACCGGCAGTAACGGAGTAACGTTCATATCGATGGTGTTGGAAGTTGCCGGGTTACCGGTTACACAGGTGAGGCCCGATGTAAGCACACAGGTAACCTGATCCCCGTTGATGGGCACATAGGTGTAGGTTGGTGTATTCGTACCTGCATTCACGCCGTTCACCTTCCATTGATACGAAGGTGTAGCGCCGCCGTTAACCGGGGTTGCTGTAAAGGTGACCGGGGTCCCTTCGCAAACCGGGTTGGCGGAGGCCACGATGGTAACGCTGACCGGCAATGTGGCTGTAACGCTCATCGCGATGGTGTTGGAGTTGGCCGGGTTACCGGTGACACAGGTGAGACTCGAGGTCAACACACAAACCACCTGGTCGCCATCAGCAGGAACATAGGAATAAGTCGGTAAATCCAAGCCTGCATTCACACCATTGACTTTCCATTGATACGATGGTGCGGCGCCGCCGTTGACCGGAGTTGCCGTGAAGGTAACCGGGGTCCCTTCGCATACCGGGTTTTCGGAAGCCACGATCGTAACACTGACCGGGAGTGGGCTGTTTACCGTAATCTTTATGGTATTAGAGGTAACCGGATTTTCCTGCGTACAATTTTCGCTGGAAGTCAGGATACATTTCACCACATCGTTGTTAGCCGGAGTATAGGTGAATGTGGGCGTGTTGGTGCCTGCATTGACATTGTTGACTTTCCACTGATAGTGGGGGGTCTGACCGCCGTTGACCGGGGTTGCCGTGAAGGTAACCTGATCGCCAAAACAGACCGGGTTAGCTGAAGCAACAATGGAAACGCTGACAGGCAGGTTCGGATAAACCGTCATGACAACCGGGTTCGAGGTGGCCGGGTTGCCTGAAGGACAGTCGATATTCGAGGTAAGCACGCAGGTGATTACGTCGTTGTTTAGCGGGCTGTAGTCGAAATAGGGACTGTCGGTACCGGCATTCTGTCCGTTGACCTTCCACTGGTAAACCGGGGCGCTTCCTTCATTGACCGGCATGGCCGTGAAGGTGATCAGTGATCCCTCACAGATATAGTTTGCCGATTCGAAGATGGTGACACTAACCAGATTACGCGGGCGGGTTATCATGGTGATGGTATTAGAAGTCACCGGGTTGACAGTCGGGCACGGGTAATCTGATGTCATCACACAGGTCACCAGGTCACCGTTGGCCGGAGCATAGGTAAAGGTTGGTGAATTGACGCCTGCATTCACCCCGTTAACTTTCCACTGGTACGACGGGTTCTGTCCGCCGAACACCGGGGTAGCCGTAAAGGTGATGAGGGTCTGGTCACACACGTCGTTTGCCGATTCTAAAATCGTCACAGCAGGTAATTGCAGCGGCGTGATGTTCATGGTGATTGCGTTGGAGGTGGCCGGACTGCCCGAGATACACGTCAGGCTTGAGGTCATCTCGCAGGTAAATACATCGCCGTTCTGCGGGAAATAACCAAGCACCGGACTGTTGGTACCGGTATTCGTACCGTTAACCTTCCATTGATAGGTTGGCGTGAGGCCACCATTGACCGGTGTGGCTGTGAATGTAACTAGCGATCCTTCGCAAGCCGGGTTGTTGTCGGCCACGATGGTTACGCTTACCGGCAACGGATCGTTCACGGTCATGACCACCGTGTTGGAAGTAGCCGGGCTGCCAGTACCGCAATAATCACTGGTAGTGAGAATACAGATAACCGCATCGTTGTTAACCGGAACATAGGTATAGGTCGGAGAGTTGGTTCCGACGGTCACATCGTTCACTTTCCATTCATAAATCGGTGTGAGACCTCCGTTGACCGGGGTGGCGGTAAAGGTAACCGGTGATCCAAGGCACACATCATTGGCTGATGGTACAATGGTCACGCTTACCGGCAGGTAAGGCGGTGTAACGGTCATGGTGATCTCGTTCGAAGTTGCCGGATTGCCCATCGGGCAAGGTTCGTCGGAGGTGAGTACACACGTGATCACATCGCCGTTCAGTGGTACATAGGTATAGGTGGGTGAGTTCACACCGGCATCCGTACCATTCACTTTCCACTGGTAGGCAGGATTCGGTCCGCCGTTGACCGGGGTCGCGGTAAAGGTGACCGGGGCGCCGGTACAGACCGGGTTGTCAGAGGCAACGATGGTCACACTGACCGGCAGATTTGGATTTACTACAACCGGGTAAACAGTTGCAGCCGGTGCAAACGGACCGGCCGGGGTGCTTCGATAGTTCAATGTAACAGTCTGTGTTCCGGCTGTCGGCCAGGTTACCGTAACGGTGTTATCCGTCGGAGTTCCGCCGGCGGTGATCGTTCCACCCAATACCGTCCAGGTATAATCATACTTACCTGTTTCGGTGATATAAACATTCTGGGTGGCGCCTTCACAAACATTGTTCGGTCCCTGGATGGTAGGCAGATCCAGGGTCGTGAAGGTCATGTCCTGACCGTAGATAACCTCACCCGAAGTCGTGGACACTCCTTTTGCACGGTAGTGATAGGTCGTGCTTGGGAGGATCCCTTCCAGGGATTTGTCGAACGGAGTTAATACAAATGACCTGATTGAGGCAGGCACCGCGTCGGTGGTACTGCCATATCCCGTGTTCAGACCATACTCAAAGAATACATTGACTGTCTCACCATTGGTGCTGATATCACCATGAAGATCAACGGTTGTCTGGTTGACGTTGGTTGCCGCCAGGGTATTGATGGCGGTGATGGGCAGTGTGAATTCGTAGGCGCCGATATCGGGCGGATTCGTACGGGCAATCATGTCAAAGTCGGCAGGCACAGTGGCAATGGTTACTCCACCGTTATTCAGAGCCGGTGCGAGGGTATGCAGGTTGACCGGTGATACGAAGGCCGGATCAACACTGACCGAAGCTGCATCCTGGCCGGTACCGGTTTGCCATGCCGCGAGGTTTGCACGGTTGGCCGAGCCGATATACCCCAGGTTACTGCCGGAGGTGTAATAATCGTTGTAGTTGATACTCGCAAACTTGGAACTTGCCGCATTGCTGATAACGGCATATCTTTCAGCGCCGGCTGTGGCCGGTATTGAGAAGATGTTGTTCCGGATGTCAAGTCCGCCCGCCGGAATGGTCGACGACGATCCGATGATCAGACACGCGGGTTTACCGGTCGTACTCGCCTGGTTGGTGGCCAGGTTAACCGAATTGAACCACAGGTTGTATCCGCCGCCGGAAGAGATGTTAATACCATACCCGTTGTCGGTGATAAGACTGTTAAATCCATATCCGGTGATATCGAAGATCAGGTTGTTGCTGACCGTGACACCTGCTGCGGAGGAGGAGCTTCCCAGTGCAATACCGATGGCGCTGTATCCGCCCGAGTTGGTGTTTTTGATATCGCTGATTTTATTGCGGGTGAACAGAATTGTGCTGGCAGCACCGGTGAGCCGGATACCATAAACAGCGGTATTCAAGGTCGAAACTACACCTGAAATGATATTGTCGGATACCGTGGCATTCTGCTGTCCGGTAAGGAAGATACCATTCAGGCCCAGTTTTTCAGCTTCAACGGCCGATCCGAGGGTGTTGGTGGAGATGGAAAGACCCTGGTCATTTCCGGTAGCTCCATAGACGGCAATACCATACTGACTTTTTATAATCTTGTTTGACAGGAAGGTATTGTTGTTGTTCGCCAATTCAGGCGTTCCTCCCATGGTCGTACCGCTGCTACTCACGATACCATAAAGTGTGGTGGTTCCTGAATTCCCTGAGATGATACAACTCCTGATCGTGTTGTCGACAGCTCCCGATTGGGGTGTAGAGCCCAGCCAGAACACGGCTGAGGTCGCGGAGGTATTGTTGTTGACAAAGGCCAGGTATTGGTTTTCATCATCGCTATATGCACCCGAGATGGTCGTGCGGTCGGCTCCATAGAGTCGGAAAAGTCCACCGGTATGAGAACCCGAGATAGTTTTCAGAGATGCTGAGGCGGGTTGGATTTTCAGGAGATAATTACCGGCTCCTGCCTCAGACCACTGATTCAGGGCATGGGTACCATCTTCAGTTGAGATATTACTGATGATGTTTGCAGTCAGATCGCCTGACAGACCCCGGTTGTTGACGGCTTCGAACAAACCACCGGTACAGGTCAGCGTTGGATAGGTGCCGCCGGTACCAACGGTAACGGTTCCGGAAAGTGGTATTACGACAGTCCTGAATCCGGGAGCACCCGGTGTCGGGACTTTAGCATCTGCGCCGATCATGATGCCCGGAATAAGGCCTGCGATATGATGTCCGTCAGCTGCTGCGGGGGCAATATCGTAAGTCATCCAGAAATAGTTGGTTCCATTCTGCAATGTTTGTGATCCGGTGATGGTAAAGTCGGTGAGTGTCGGCACTGCGATGGTCGAACCAAATTGGGCAGCGGTGCTAAATACCGGAGAAGTACCGGTATAATAAACCCGTGCATTCGAAATGTCGCCGATCGAAGTCGTACCCGAGGCGTTGGCAGTGATGGCTGTTAACGCCAGCGGGGAGACGGCACCGGAGGTCACCACCTGTAAGCCGACAACCATCTGGTCGATGGTTCCGGGCAGGACATTGGCCGTGTTATTGACCGTCGTGCTGGATACATATAACATCTGCTGCGGAAGGATATTGATGACATAGTCTTCGGTTTCACCATAGCCATAAGTTCCGCACGGCAATACCGATGAAGGATCATCTGTTTCCATATTAACAACCCGCATCATGGTGCTTCCGAGCGATGCATCGGCCGGGATGGTGAAACTACCCGCGACGAGGTGCGGTCCGAGAGTTGCCGTCGGTGTAAGATACACTTTTTCACCGGGATCCGTAAAATCATTGTTATGGTTGTAGTCGATGAATACAGCAGTAGCGCTCTGGTAGTTGGTTGTTCCGCAGGTATTCACGCTCACGCTGAACGGATAGGTAATACCCGGGTAAAGCATAGGCGGAGGTACCGAAATGGTATAGTTACTGTACCGGTATGCTACCGATCCCACATCGCCGATTGAACCGCAAATGGATGAATTGTTAAGGGTACCCAGCGTCACATTGAAGATCTCCTCATCGGCATTATTGTCTGCAGCTGAGATACAATAGGGGGAATAGATGTATGAGTTGCAGGTAACGGCTTCATTCACCGAAGCTCCGCCACCCACATGGGTCACGTTACCGGAATAAGCCACATTGGTTGTAGTAGGATTACCGCGCACATAGATCGGGGTTGAGGCCAGCGTTGCGCTTGAATAAGCCAAATTGACACTGCCGGCAAAACCGCTTCCGGAGGTAAGTGAAACCTGGAAGTTGGCAGGGGCCGTTACAACAATGTTACCCGGCGCTCCCGTCAGCCTGACCCCCGAAAGATTATAGGTTTTTTCCGAAGTATAACCATAAACCGGAGCGTAGCCACAACCGCTCGAGGCCGGAGACACGGATAACAACGGATCTGTCGGGGTTGCATTGATCACAACATTATCTAAACTGCAGTTATCGCCTAATTTCGATGTGAAAAGGAATCCGATATACACAGTTCCGGCATTCCCAGCCGCACCCGGAAGCGTTATGTTCTTTAATTTCCAGGCGCCCGTACCAGATGCCAGCGTTGAATCCGTTCTTGGAACAAACGGACCTGCATCGACCCAGTTTGTACCATCAAGGGAATACTGAACCTGCACGCCTTCAAGCAAATAAACACCCCTGTTATAGGTAGTGTTATACTCGTTAAACCAATAAAAGTTTACATCCACACTGGGAGTACCGGTTGTGGTAATAGGAGGTGAAACCAATCGGGTCTGTGTTCCGGAGGAATAGGAGTATGAATTCCAGTACACAAAACGGGTTCCCTCCTGGGGTGCTGTTGTCGGATTCGAAGATGATGTCTGGAAGGACAAAGTAGCGGTTCCTGTAACAAACTGATACGTCCAGCAGTTGGGATACACCGCGGTTCCTGATGTGTTAAATCCTTCAGCAACCGGTAAGGTAGCGTTGCTGCACATCGTGGTGAATATTGTTGCACTTGTCCAATAGCTGTAATCAGATCCGATACAATGAGAACGTACATATGCGTAATGCAATGTTGAGGGTGTAAGACCGGTCGTAGTGACAGTTAATACACCGGCTGCAGTTGCCCCTGAAGTAACCAGGCCTGCCGGCCCGCTACCGGGAGCGCCGCTGGTACGCACCTCCCACTCATAACCGTTTTGAGGCGGAGGAACAGGTGCAGTCCAATGCAGGGTTGCACCAGTCGGTTGAATGGCAGAAGCCGTTAAGTTTGTCGGGGTGAAGCAAGTGGGGGTAGTCTCAAATCTGAA
>JAQWBQ010000141.1 GCA_028706295.1 Bacteroidales bacterium | reverse complement strand
TCATTCCGCCGTCGGTACTCCTGGCAAACATGACATCGCCCGGATCGGTATTTGAGAGGCGGGCCAGGGATCCCAGAACATACACGTTGCCACGTCCGGGGCCATTTGACCGGTCGACACAGATGTTAGCCTGTCCCATGATCCCGACCGGGTTGACGGAAGCCTGTCCTGTCATATATCCATCCATATCGACCTGGTTGGCAAAATCCCATCCCACGCTTCCGCCCGGTATCTGGGCAGTCGATGATTTAACCACGACAAATCCATCCCATATTCCACCACCGGCGATGTACAACTCACCATCGGGCCCGAAATCCATGGTTCCCCAATAAGGTTCACCGTCAATCTCAATGCAGGGCTCGAAAGAGCTCCCGTTATTGGTTGATCGCGTAAATGCGCCAGGGTTGCACGAACTGTAATATTTGGTCCAGAAAGAATAGATGTTGTCGCTTCCCGGACCGTTGGTGCGATCGATGACCATCCACTGTTTATCGCCGCCATATGCCGGTGTTCCTGCATCCCAGGTGGCTCCGCCGTCTATGCTTTTAAAAACTTTGCAGGTATAAACGCCGTTGTCTGAATTCAGGCTGTTGTAATAAAAATTTCCCTCCTTGTCGAAATCGAGCACCGGATCCGATCTGAAAATTCCGGGTTCGATAACACCCGGGAAGGTCCACGACAAGCCACCGTCGGTCGAATAACCGTATCCGGCCTGCCTGAAATTACTGCCCACATTGTCGAACTGGCGCCACCCGATCACCATGCGGTCGGGATTGTTGGGATCCACCGCGATCGACGGTTCATTGGCAGCATCTCCCTCGATGTTGTTGCCGTTGGCATCGACATTGACCTGGGTGGTAAAGAAACCCGGTTCGTCGTTGCGGTGCGAGGGTGCACTCTTTTTCACGCCGGGCGCCAGGTAAGGCTGATCGGGAATTTCGTGGTGGGTCCGGGCGCGGTCGGTGGCCGGCAGTGGGCGGTTCTGCCCGATCATCAGGCAGGGTAGCAAAAGG
The DNA here is from genome assembly GCA_028706295.1 of Bacteroidales bacterium. Classification (GTDB taxonomy): domain Bacteria; phylum Bacteroidota; class Bacteroidia; order Bacteroidales; family FEN-979; genus CAIVAT01. The sequence continues at coordinate 2,141 of JAQWBQ010000141.1, read as the reverse complement.
AACAAGCCTGCCAGGCCGTTCCGTATGGTTAACAGGTTCGTCATATCGCAAAGATACGCACTTTAGACCATCACGAAAATGAAAAATGAAAGGTTGGAAAAAATGATTATCTTGCGACGGATACCTGATTAGTGACAGAAACAGGATGAACAGACGTTATTATTGGGCAAGAGCGGCATCGTTATGTTGATGATTCACGAAATAGATCTGCGAACCATTATCTTCGTCCTGGGGGTCACCCATCTGATGCAGATCTTGGTCTTCTATCACCAGTACCGCATCAATAAGACCTACAAAGGCATCGGATGGTGGCTGATGTGGAGCGCTGCCGAAACCCTCGGCTTCTTTATCATCCTGCTGAGAGAGATCTTCCCTTCCCTGGTCCCGTTGTTTATCATCCTGCAGAACACCCTGATTATAAGTGGAACGGCATTCATCTATATCGGGGTATCCGTGTTCCTTGACAGAAAGGTAAACCTAAAGATCCCGGTACTGATTTTCGCTGCTTTTTTCTGTTCGCTGCTTTTCTTTTTATTTATCGTCCCCGATTTTAACCTTCGCGGTGTGGTAATATCGTTGACCCTCTCCGTGTTTGCATTCCTGACCGCATACCGGCTTATCGTTCACAACATAACCTATATCAGAACATCAGCCAATTTCAATGCAGCCATATTTGTACTGCATGGGATTGTTTTTTTGTACCGCGCTTTTTCGCTCCTGATTACCGATCCTGCCGAAACCGTGTTCTCATACACTTTCCTGAATTTCCTCCCCTATTTCGATGCCCTCCTTGTAAGCCTGATCTGGACTTTCGGGTTCATCATCATGGTCAATAACCGTCTGGCAGCCGAAATATCTGAAGCCAAGGAGGGATTCCAGAAAATCTTCAGCACCAGTCCCGATGCATCCATCCTCACCACCCTTAAGGATGGCTTGATCATCGATGTAAACGACGGGTACACCACCTTAACCGGCTATACAAGGGAGGAACTGATCGGGAAATCAACGAGGGATTTTGGGATCTGGAAAGATTTTAATGAACGGTCGAAAGTGATTGAAATTACCCGTAATGAGGGTCAGTGCGATAATTATGAAGCCATTTTCATCCGCAAGGATGGCACAGAGATGACGGGACTCATGTCGGCCAACATTATGCACCTTCAGGGGGTTCCTCATTTGATCAGCATCACGCGTGACATTTCAAAGCGAAAAATGATGGAAGAGTCATTGCGGGAGTCCAACGCTTTTCTCGAAAACCTGATTAATTACGCCAACGCCCCGATCATCGTTTGGGATCCCCGTTTCCTGATCACCCGGTTCAATCACGCATTTGAATTTCTCACCGGATACACAGAAGCTGAGGTAAAAGGAAAATCACTGGAGATCTTGTTCCCTTCTGAACTGGCTGATCATTCGATGGCGCTGATCCGCAAGACGCTCACAGGCGAACGTTGGGAATCGGTCGAAATCATAATCAAGCACAACGACCAGTCGCTTCGGACGGTATTGTGGAACTCGGCCACCATATTCGGTCCCGACGGAGTCACACCGGTCGCCACAATTGCACAGGGGCATGATATCACCAAGCGAAAACAAGCAGAAGAGGTAATCAACCTTAAAAACCGGGAGTTGCAGGAGACTAATGCTGAAAAGGATAAGTTCTTCTCCATTCTCGCACACGACCTGCGGAACCCTTTCAACGCACTTTTAGGTTATACCGAACTGCTTACCGAAGAGTACGATTCACTCTCACCCGCCGACATTACCACAGCCATCGGCAGCCTGAGGAAATCATCGTTGAACCTTTACCGGCTGCTTGAAAACCTCCTCGAATGGTCGCGCATCCAACGCGGCTCTATATCCTTTGACCCCCGGCCGGTAAACCTCCGGACGATTGTAAACGAAATACACAATATCGTTTCAGAATCTGCCTCAAAAAAGCAGATCACCATCCAAATTGACATTCCTGATGATATCGCGGTCATGGCTGATCCGCACATGGTCTCAACAATTATCCGGAACCTTGTCTTCAATGCCATTAAATTTACACGCGATGAGGGAAAAATCATGCTGAGCGCACATGTTGACAACTCCTCATTCGTTGAAATAAGTATTGAAGATAATGGCATCGGAATGTCGCA
>JAQWBQ010000001.1 GCA_028706295.1 Bacteroidales bacterium | reverse complement strand
GTATAATATGCTAAATATTCAATAGTGGAAGGGTCATTATCGAATAATGTTGAAGAAACCCAATCAATTATCTGAATCCGTGAATCCGGAAACTGAGGTATCTGTATGGTTTTAAATAACGAACCGTCTAAATTGTATAACTCAAATTGCTTAGTGGATTCAGGGTACAAATATTCAATTTTTAATAATTTGGATTCCGTGTCATCCAATTTGAAAAAAAACAAATGACCTGGAACTTGACAATCAAGAGTGATTTGCGAATAACCATTGATGTTAAAGCAAATAAGAACAAGAAGGAATAATTTTTTCATGGTTGTAAGGTTTTGGTTTTTTATGTTACTTTTCTGTCACTAAATAATTAGAACTGTCTTTCTTATTCTGCCAAACTACATTTCTACTTTTTACCTGTAGCGATCGGCCGCCAATAGTCTCCCCGACTGTAAGGCCAATATGGAGGAATAACGTTTTGAGCTTTTAAATATTAATTCCCGGATCGACGAATTTCACCAATTCTGAACTGTACAAGAATAAATATCAATGAATTAACCACAAGAATGTAGAGGATAAAACCGCAGTTTGCAAAAGTAAATGTTGACAGAGTCAGCAACGTTAAAACAATACCAAATACGGTTGCAATCCACGGCCATGCCAACTCGGTATCCGGATATTTATAAGCTTTCACGATGGTTGGAATAGCCGCGAATCCATCTGCAACGATACTAAAAGAGATAGCTATATTACCCACTTTTGTGACCATCCATAACATCAGACCCATGAGGGATATCATTCCACATAACAAATCAAATCCGGTCAGCTTCCACTTCGCCTTCTTGCTTATAAACGAGGCAATAAATACAGTCAAAGGGAGAAAACCGGTGCTGAATGTCATTAAGGCCTCAAGTCCAACGCCTTGCGTAATCTGTGCAAAAAATGCTATAATGGGTGCAATGGACCACAATAAAAAAGAAACCCGATTGGGTTTGATTTTCCCTTTTGCGGTATCAATCAGGTAAGCTATTGAACCTGAAGCCCCGATAAGAGTCCCGATTATTACAAAGTAACCTGGCAACATAGCAGCTCATGTGATTATTCTAATGCCTTATTTAGTTTTTCAATATCATTATTGTTCGGTACAAAACCGGTACTTGTAAAATCGATCAACCAGGTTTTATTCTCTTTCACAAGATGATAAACCGTTCTGACGGGTATCTTCCGACTGAAAGGTATCAAAAACATCTGCTCAAAGGCAATGGCTGAATTCCCATCTTTTGTAATTCGTATTTTACGTTTATCGATGGTGATATCTATTTTTAACTCGCTGTTGGTTAACATCTGTTTAACAGTATTATACATATCTGTCTTGTTCCAGAATTCATCCGGATCACTTCCACATGATAGAAAATCTTCCGAAACTAAAGCAATGACAGCATCAGCATCTTTAGCCTTTAAAGCAGACCAATGGGCATCCAATACCTTGGTAACCTCATCTTCTAATTCAGTCATATCAAATTAATTTTTGTTTGACAGAAATATCAATTGGGTAAAAACCATCTTCCATTTGTTCATTTTGTATCGGATTATCAGAGTTTCTTTATTATGACGTACCAGGGCAGGGAATTTTATCCAATTTGATAATTAATCTGCCTTTATTTTCCCTTGATGTATCCTTATCAGATCCAACGATTCAAACATTAACGCCTAATTGGAGATTATGAGAATTCCTGTCCGTCACGACAATTCCCTTCATTCAAAAATACAAAATATTTAATTTCTAACAATATTTTATACCTCTGAAAACCATGATTTTAAACAGATTCTGATCCGGCAACAGCTTAGTGATGTATCCGGGTCACGCAGTCTTTGTGTAAAGCCTGTCTGGTAGTACGGAATTCCACCGGGATTACCCGCCGGCTCCCGGGACCTTTAAAAAGAAATCGAAGGAGCCCGTAAGGTCTCCGGATCATTGGTCACATGGCGCCGGTAATTAATCACATCCATCGATTTTGGCACAATCCGGATCAGGACAAAATGATCCTGCCACCCTTTTATGCCCTCCCAGTAGTCTCGTTTCATCTTCAGCAACAACGCCTTGTCGTCGATCACTTCCGCGGTGCCAGTTATGGTAACATACCCTTTGGCATTGACGTGATCGGCATAATACACACTTACCCGGGGATTGTTTTTGATCTCCATTACCTTCCGGCTTTTCCGCGCTGTGGCGAACCAGGTAACGAATTCATCGTTGGCCGGGAAGGGATTCATGGTGCGAACCTGCGGCTGACCTTCTGCATCGAGGGTGATCAGGGCACAATAGGTGGTCTCTTTGATGATTTCGCGGGCTGCGGCAATGATCGTGTCGCGGTCGACCGGCTTCTGGGCGTGAAGCCCGACGGGAAGCACTATGAACCAGGCAAGAATTCCGATAAAAATGTGATGCGTGATGTGCTTTTCCATGTGTCAGGGTTAGGTGAACCGATTCCTTACGGGTGCATCCGGATGCTCCGGACCGGCAAATTTAAGGTATTTATTCATCAGGAATATTTTGAACTTTCTTTTGTATGTTTGTATAAATTTAAACCTCATCCGGCATGGCAAAATCAAAACATAACTTTTGTGTGATCATGGCAGGCGGGATTGGCGCCCGTTTCTGGCCCATGAGCAGGACCTCCCACCCAAAACAATTCATCGACATCCTTGGAACCGGCGAAACGCTGATCCAGCAGACCTATAAACGTTTCAGCCGGATCTGTCCGAAAGAAAATATCTATATCGTTACGAATGAATTGTACAAGAAACTGGTACAAACTCAGCTTCCCGAACTTACCTCCAACCAGATCCTCCTGGAGCCGGCCCGGCGCAATACCGCCCCGTGTGTAGCCTATGCCAACCATTGCATCCTGTCCCGTGATCCCGAAGCCCGCATCGTGGTTGCTCCCTCCGACCACATTATCCTTAAAGAAGAGATATTCCTGAAGAATATTGAAACTGCCCTCGAAGCCGCCGCCGAAAACGACTGGCTCCTCACCCTGGGAATCAGACCGAGCCGCCCCGATACAGGGTACGGGTATATTCAATATGTCGACGGCCATGAAGAGGTCTATCCCAAAGAACCCCACCTCAGAAAAGTTAAGACCTTTACGGAAAAACCCAACCTCGAACTCGCCATCACTTTCCTGAAATGCGGCGACTTTCTGTGGAACTCCGGAATCTTTATCTGGTCGCTGAAAAGCATTATGAAGGCCTTCGAAACCTTTCTCCCTGAAGTGAACAACCTGTTTAAAATGGGCGTCGGAAAATTCGGCACCCGTGATGAAAAAAAGTTTATTGGTGAAACTTACACGATCTGCAAAAGCATCTCACTCGACTACGGCGTCATGGAAAAAGCTGACAATGTATATGTCCTCGCGGCCGATTTCGGTTGGTCTGACCTCGGCACCTGGGGATCGCTGTACGAGAACAGGCCAAAGGACGCCCAGGGCAATACCGTGATCGGCAAAAACGTGATGTTGTACGACACCTCCCATTGCATTGTCAACATGCCCCGCGATAAAGTCGTGGTGCTTCAGGGTCTCACCGATTACATCGTGGTGGAATCGGAAGAGGTGTTACTGGTATGCCGCAAAACCGACGAACAGAACATCCGCCAGTATGTCAACGATGTGATGCTCGAAAAAGGAGAAAAATACGTATAAAAAAGAGGGTGACCCGACTTTTAAGCCACCCTCTCTTCAGGTTTCAGGTTTTATTTTAAATGTTTCTCCAGAAACTTCTCCATGGCCCGGTAAAAATCGAACCGGTTCTCTTCATTGTGAAATCCGTGCCCTTCGTTATCCTTGACCATGTATTCAACCACGATTCCCCGCTTTTTCAAAGCATCCACGATCTGGTTCGACTCCTCTATGTTGACCCGCGGATCGTTCTTACCCTGAGCCACGAATAGCGGGGTTTTGATCTTTTCGGAATTGAGGGCTGGCGAAGTGGAAACAAACTGGGCGCTGTCGCTTTGCGGATTGCCTACCATCTCATACATCATATCGAGCATGGGTTTCCAATACGGAGGGATTGTTTTCATGAAGGTGAACAGGTTTGAAACGCCCACATAGTCAACCCCCGCGGCATACAGATCGGGTTCGCGAACCAGACCCTGAAGGGTGGCGTAACCGCCGTAACTCCCGCCGTAGAGAGCGATCTTTTTCGGATTTGCAATACCTTTATCAATCAACCATTGTGTCCCGTCGGTAATATCATCCTGCATGGTCAGCCCCCATTGCTTGAAAGATTTTTCCCAGAATGCCTTTCCGTATCCGGTGGATCCGCGGAAATTCATCTGCAGGATGGCAAAGCCTCGGTTGGCAAGGAACTGGATTTCCGGGTTGAAATACCAGCCGTCGCGCGCCCATGGTCCTCCATGCGGATTGACGATCACTGGAAGATCTTTTGCATTCTCCATGGTATAACCAACCGGCAGGGTCAGGTAACCCTGGATCTTCGTACTGTCGCGGGCAGTATATTCAACAGGTAACATCTCGGCAAGTTCATCCTCACGAAGCCACGGTGCGATGTCGGCAACCTTCTGAAGCTGGTCGGCCGCCCGGTCGTAAACGAAGTAACCGCCCAGTGAACGGTCGCTGTAAGCCCTTACCATGAATTTGTCCTCATTCTTGGTCAGCGAAGTAATGTTGAAAGAAAAATTGCCCAAATGTTTCTGGATGTTGTCGAAAATCTGTTTCCCCTCCTGATCGAAGAAATACCGCTCCTGTTTCCACGATTCATAGTTGGCGCATACCAGAACCTTTTTCGTGCGCGACCAGGTCACATCTGATACATCATAATCCTTGTTTTCGTACAATACCTCAAGCTCCTTGCCATTAGCGATGTCGAAGATCACCACGGCGCTTTTATCGCGGCCAAGATTCGAGGTGGCATACACGTTTTTATTGTCAAACGTGAACATGAGAGGCGTCAGGCTCTCTTTGAAACTGGTTGTGAGAACCGGTTTGAATGGATCCGACTCTTTTTCACGGTACAACAATTGGGTGTTCACACCGTCAACGATGGCAATGGCTGCCCGCAACTTCCCGTCGTGATCAAGGATCCAGCCCTGGATATTTCCCGGATTTTCGGCCAGTTGCTTCATTTCTCCGGTCACGATGTTCAGTCTGAAGGGATCAAAAACCTCCGGGTTGCGCTTATTCAGCCCGATGATCAGCTCATCGGGAAATTCGTACAGATCATCGATGATCTCGGTGCGGACTTTTGGGAAATCGGTAAAACATTTCAGATCGCTTCCGTCGATATCGACTCCGTACAATTTAAAATTTTCATCCCCCCCGGTGTCCTTGAGAAATACGATCCTGTTCGGATTTTTCCAGAAATATCCGGCAATGTCGCGGTCCTTCTCCGACGTAAGCCTGATGGCGCTGTCCTTTCCGATTTCCTGCACAAAAAGGTTCATGCGCTTTTCGTAAGGCGCCATAAACGAAAAATGCTTCCCGTCGGGAGAGATCTGGTAACGCGCTTTTTCGGGATTTTTAAAGAAATCCTCAAGCGGGATCTGTCGTACCTGCATGGGTTTTTTTTGTTTGCAGCCTCCCAAAATCAGGGAAACGCTGATAAATCCTCCGATCAGGAGGAACAGGAATAAACGTGTCTTCATAGAGAAATATTTTTTATCAATATTACGTTTTTTTAAAGATCAGATTTTATTTTTTCGATCATATGCCCTCTTTTCTCTTTGAAAACCCGGTGAGACCTGATATTAAAAAAACACATACCTTTGATAACCAGATAAAAATATTATCGGCCTCATGCCGTTGATAAAGAAAACGGAATTTGTGGATATCTACCTAAGGAAAAAACGCTGGAAGTTAATCCTGTTCCTCACGGCAGTGCTGATTGTTGCGGCATCCCTTTACTATACCAACATTCTTGTGAATGAGATCCGAAAGGATGAAAGGAAAAACGTGGAGATCTGGGCCGACGCCATCCACCAGAAAGCCGACCTGGTGAATTATACCAACCACCTGTTCGATCAGATCAAAAATGAAGAGCACAAAAGGGTTTCAATCGTGGCCGAAGCCCAGCGGCGCATTATCCAGGCCAGCGCAAATGAAGACCTCAACTTCTTCCTGAGCATCATCGGCGAAAACAATACCATCCCGGTGATCGTGACCGACGCTTCGGGCAGAATCATGAATTCAAGAAATATCAACACCGATGGAATTACCTTTCTCGAAGGACCCCTGAAGAAAGAGTTCTCACTCTACCCGCCCATCGTGGTAACCTACTACATGAACCAAAAGATGTTCTTTTATTACAAGGATTCCAACATCTTTGAAGAACTGAAAAAGGTACTCGACAACCTGATCAAATCCTTTTTTTCGGAAGTGGTGATCAATTCGGCATCCGTTCCCGTTATCATTACCGACAGCACCGGAAAAGAGATCTTCGATTATGGGAACATCCCCGACCAAAAGATAAAGGACCCGGTGTGGGTGGCCCGTACGCTGAGATCAATGGCCGCTCAGAACACACCCATTAAAGTCGACCTGGCCGACACCGGGATTCATTACATCTACTACCAGGATTCATTTCTTCTGACCCAGCTGAAATACTATCCCTTCGTGCAATTTGCCGTCATCACTATCTTTTTGCTGATCGCTTACCTGCTCTTCAGTTATGCACGGAAATCGGAACAGAACCAGGTCTGGGTCGGGATGGCCAAGGAAACGGCCCATCAGCTTGGTACCCCGTTGTCATCGATGGTTGCCTGGCTCGAACTGCTGAAACTGAAAGGACTCGATGAAGAAACCGTCAGGGAAATTGAGAAAGATGTCCAGCGTCTTGAGACCATTACCGATCGTTTTTCAAAGATCGGATCGACGGCACGACTCGAACCGTTGAATATTGTGGCTGTTGTTCACGAAACCGTGAACTATATCCGGTCACGCGTCTCTGCCAAAGTTAACTTTACCATTCAGCCCGGTTCCCATCATGAAATCCGGGTTCCCCTCAACCTCCACCTGTTCGAATGGGTGATCGAGAACCTGTGCAAGAATGCCGTCGATGCGATGGATGGCAACGGAATGGTGAACATCGTAATCACCGAAGATGTCGACCACATCCACCTCGACGTAACCGACACGGGTAAAGGAATCCCCAAATCGCGGTTTAAAACCATCTTCCATCCCGGTTTTACCAGCAAAAAAAGAGGCTGGGGACTTGGGCTTACCCTCTCGCGCAGGATCATCGAAAACTATCACAACGGCAGGATTTTCGTGAAATCTTCTACCCTCAACAAAGGAACCACTTTCCGCATAATCTTGAAAAAATAGGACTTTGGCCGGAATCTATGTCCATATCCCCTTTTGCAAAAGCAAATGTCCATATTGTAACTTCTTTTCGCTCGCTTCCCGAAAATACAAACTCACTTTTCTTCAGGCCCTGAGTCGGGAAGTTGAACTTACTTCCGGCTACCTTGAAGGCCAGCCGGTCACTACTGTGTACTTCGGTGGCGGAACCCCTTCCGTTTACCCACCGGCTGCTCTTCAACAGATTCTCGAAACCATCGCGAATACCCACAAGGTGATCGGATGGAACAGTCATGGAATAATACCCGGTTCTTCCATCGCCCACGACGGCATGGAGGATTACCGGTCCCCGGCCATTTCTGCCGAGATTACCCTCGAGATTAATCCCGATGACGTTACCGTTGCATTTGTAGGAGAACTGAAACAAACCGGTTTTAACCGGATCAGTCTCGGGGTTCAATCCTTTGACATGGATGACCTGAGGTACCTGCAACGAACCCATTCGGCCGATTGTTCGATGCAGGCCGTCAGATTGTTGAAAGAGGCGGGATACGAAAATATCAGTATCGACCTGATCTATGGCATCCCCGGTTCATCTGCTGAGCGATGGCACCGGACCCTTGAAACCACTTTCGCGCTGGATGTCAGTCATATTTCGGCCTATGCCCTGACCGTAGAACCGGGAACTGTCCTTTCCTGGATGATCGAGCGGCAACGGTCAGCCCCGACAGATGAAGAACTCCTGGTATCCCAATACCATTTGCTGACCCGGATGGCCGTGGATCATGGTTTCGAACAATATGAGATATCGAATTTTTCCCGCCCCGGTTGGCATTCAAAGCACAATACCGGATATTGGCAGGGTACACATTATCTCGGACTGGGACCCTCAGCTCACAGTTACAACGGAATCGCCCGGCGGTGGAACGGAACTAACCTGAATGAGTACCTACAGGGTGTTACGGAGGGTCGTCTGAAATTCGAAGAAGAAACGCTCACCCCGGAACAGAAATACAACGAATATGTCATGACCTCCCTGCGCACCATGTGGGGCTGCGATTCAAATAAAATCAATAAAGACTTTGGATCCCCGGTTTACGATTTTTTCAGGAAACAGGTAGCCCTCTCGATGCAACAGGGACTGGTACAGAAAACTTCCGGGATTTATTTCCTGACCGAAAGGGGTAAACTCTTTGCCGATCGCATCGCTTCCGACCTCTTCCTGGTCTGAATCAGTAAGGAATTTTACGGTTTCTTTTGTCCGGGATATCAGTGGGTATGGAATCGCAAAAAGGTTCCCATGGGAAGCTTTCTGCTGCTCCGGTCGGTAACATAAAACACTCCCGACTGCAAGTCAGAAGGTTTTTCAAAATGAGTATGAATCAGGCTTTCGGAGATCAATGGAGAAAATCCCATCGAATAGAGGCTCATTACCAGGAAGAAACGGTCGCGATCTGCCAGTTGTCGGCATAGATAAATCATTTCGTCGATTGATTCCTCCAATACCCATTTTTCTCCCTCTGGTCCCCGGCCGTAAGCAGGCGGGTCAAGAATGATCCCATGATACCGGTTCCCCCGTTTTACCTCGCGGCGGACAAACTTCAGGGCATCTTCCACAACCCAGCGGATATCTTTAAGGCCTGATGCCTCCATCATCTCACGCGCCCAGGTCATCACGGGCTTTACCGAATCAACATGCACTACCTCTGCTCCACCAGCCCGGGCAGCCAGCGATGAACCCCCTGTGTAAGCAAAGAGATTCAAAACCCTGGACGATGTTCCGGTCGGCGCCTGCTGCATCAAATCATAAATATAATTCCAGTTCCCGGCCTGCTCCGGGAAAATCCCGATGTGCCCGAACGCGGTGAGTCCAAGCCGGAAATTCATATCCAACTCCTTGTAATGATAACCTATGTTCCATTGGTCCGGCATCACTTTTTTTCGGATCCACTCCCCCTTCTCCCTGTGATCCGGCCCTGCCTGACGCGTACCCCTGGTTCTCCTGTAACGGGCATGGGCCGTGTGTTCCCATTCCGCTTCAGGGAGCGCTTTCCGCCATACAGCCTGTGGTTCGGGCCGGGCCAGAATGTATTCGCCAAACCGTTCCAGTTTTTCAAGACCGCCCGAATCGATTAGTTCATATTCATTCCAACTACCGGGAGACAATAGTTCCATGTTCGTGTTTTATTTATGTTGAATATTTCCCGGTTACGACCAGAATATCAAACCAATTTAATACCACTATTCCTCTTTCAACTTGCAAACCAGGATTTTGATCACGATGTTCCCGTTGTTCTTCCATGCCCGTGTAACCCCGGCTTTAACCATGATTGAAGTTTCCGGCTGAATTTCATGTTCCTCAAGGCCGATAGTCAGAATTCCGGAGCCTTCCAAAAGATAAAAAACCACATCAAACGGTTGAATATGCAGATCCATAGCTTCTCCCGATACAAGAGAAAGATGTACCATTTCGAACCGGTCGGAAGAAAACAGGATCCTTCCGTCAAACTTAAAAGGAACCCTGGTTGCCACATCAAGCTTCGTGATTTGATAATCATTCATAGTTCCGGGAATTTTTGATTTAATCCTGAAAAAACATTCACTTTTGGCTTTCCGTTACTCCGCTTTCTGTATCTTCCAGGAATCCTGTCGCTCCCTGGCCTTCCGGTCCCACTCCACCGGGATAGTCTTAATCCATCCTGCCTTTTCCGCGTTCAGGATTTCCATTTCAAGACCAATGTACTTCTGAGCAAGCGCCTTGGTAGCAATATCGGGATAAGGAACTTCCCGGTTCATGCCGTGACCGGCCAGGACCCTTGCAAGCAGAATCCGCGCCTCTTTCGATTCACTGATTGACAGGCCGATGATTCTTGAGACTTCAACCGGCGAATGAAATGCATTTCCATGGCCTGCTGCAGAATAATCCCAATACCACTGTGCGTTACGGATGTGCTGAAGAGCCGGATTCATTTCCTCCTGTGTAGCTCCCGATTCCCATGCAATTTTTGCTTCCACGTGCGCCTTTACCAATTCAATCTCCGATTGATCCCGGATTTCCTTTACTTTTCGCTGACGTTCGTATACATTATTTTTCAGCGTCTCTTCCGATTCGCGGTGACAAACCTGGCATGTGTTCGAAATATTGAGCAACGGACTGGCAATTTTATGGCTGGTAAACTTTTGTCCGCCCTCCTTGACATACGGCATATGGCAGTCGGCACATGCAACGCCGCGCTGGGCATGGATCCCCGTTAAATAAACTTCATAATCCGGATGTTGGGCCTTCAGGATGGGAGCCTTGCTGAGCTGGTGAGTAAAATCGGTAAAGCCATGGGAATTATAGTACTTCAGAGCGCTGTCGGCCGTGAGCCCAAGGCTCCAGGGAAAGGTCAGATAGGCAACATCCGGGGCATCGGCCCGCTTTTTATCAAAATAATACTCTACATGACACTGTGCGCAAACCAATGACCGCATCTCCTGGTGTGTTGCTTTTGAGATATCCTTCCCCATCGAATTGAAAGCCTCAACCAGCGCCGGCCGGGTGATCCTGAGATCCATGGTCTTAGGATCGTGACAATCGGCACAACCGATAAAATTGACCACCTCAGCTCCTTTTGCCGCCCATTTCCCTTTATAAAATCCCGCCGCACCCATTTTTTCCATTAACCGGGGAACATCGGGACTTTTACAAGTCCAGCAGGTATTGGGCTGGGGACCGTCATCGGGACCTTTGGGAGTCCCTGTCCTCAGTGTGTTACGAATGTCAGTAATCGCATAATAATGTCCGCGGGGCGCTTTGTAATCCTTCGAAAAAGCATATCCGGCCCAAAGGATTACCATCCTCGGATCTTTGCCAAGCGCGTCGCTCACAGCATTCCCGTTAAATTCGCTGTGAAACGAAGTGTCGGCTGTCGTGAGATAGCTTTGATATTCCCTGGGAAAATTCTCCCCCCAAAGGTCATTCCGGGGTTCATATTCACTCAGGTTCACTTTCGGCTTATAAACATATTCCGATTCGGCTTTCCGCTGGGTAATGGAAGAAGCCAGTAATCCCAGAAGAAAAACAATTATCATGGTTCCGAAAAACAAAGCCCAGTTAACCCAGGGTGCACGTTTTTTTATTGTATCCATCTGTATTGAATTTTGATTATTCTTTAAGGTGCATTGACAATTCCATGTGATCGGATTCTGAAAACCCATTTTCTACCTGCCTTTATCATTTTAACCCTTTCGGAATCATTCAATTATTGCAGGCAATCATTCATCGTCCTTCTCATCCTCCCGTGCTGTCCGGTTTTCCGTCTTCGTCTTTACCAGCGCACCGGGAGTTGAGGCAATGCTGTTTACCCTTTTGTGAGGCGTTTCACGATGGCAGTCGGCACAGCGCCGTTGCTGAAGATGATTGGAAAAATCTGGCTGAACGGACCCCAAAAACTGCATTCCGGTAGCCCGTTCATGGCACCTGATGCAGTTTGCCTGTACCGCGTTCTTCCCGGCCTCCCGGATGTAAATAGCGTTGGGTTCGTTTCGTAATGTAAAAATGGTGGCATGCCGCAATCCATCTTGCGCCTTGAACCAATATTTGTTGAAAACATTGTCGTGTGGAACATGACAATCGTTGCAAACCGCTACATTGCGATGAGAACTGTGCGCCCAGTCATTGAACTGGGGATTCATTACATGGCAATTAATACAGGTTTCGGGATTATCGGAAAGATAGGAAACAGCCCTTGAAATATACAAGGCATAGGCCCCCAGGCCAAAAAAAATGCCCAGCAAGACCGCGACGGTGGGCTTCCATTGTTCAGGGGGGACCAGCCAAAGGAAAATCTTCTTCATGCACCGTAGGTTGGGAATAGTTTCTCAAAAATACCATTTTCCTGAATAAGACAAAAATCCGGCCTGTTTTTATTGTGTTTTGTACATTTACATCATCATACCCAAATCGCTTGTTGATCTACAGTCAGATGCCGGAAATTATCGATCATAAAAAGATCTATTCACTCCTCGAAATCGCCGAAACCCTGCGCCAGACGATCAGTGTGCAATTTTCCTCTGCATACTGGATAAAAGCGGAAATGAACAAACTGAATCATTATCCCTATTCCGGACATTGCTATCCCGAACTGGTCGAAAAGATCGATGGAAAAATGGTTGCACAGATGCGGGGAACTTTATGGAAAGAAGATTATTTCCGTATCAATAAAGCATTTCTCGATACGCTCCAGGAGCCCCTGAAGGACGGGATCACCATTTTGTGCCTGGCCCGCCCCAGTTTTGACCCGGTATATGGATTGAGCCTCCGCATCACCGATATAGATCCCTCCTTTACCCTCGGCGAACTGGAACGAGAAAAAAGAGCCTCCGTCAACCAGTTGATCCGGGAAGGGATCTTCGACCGAAACAAAAAACAAAGCCTTCCGTTACTTCCACAGCGTATCGCTGTCATCTCGGTGGAAACCAGTAAGGGCTATGCCGATTTTCTGAAGATTATCAACGAAAACCCTTTTCATTACCGGTTGTCCGTCATGTTGTTCCCGGCACTCCTGCAAGGGGACAAAGCCGGCGCCTCTATCGGTTATCAGCTGGACCGCATTGCTCGCGTTAAACACCATTTCGACCTGGTCGCCCTGATCCGCGGAGGAGGGGGCGATGCCGGACTTTCGGCATACAACAATGTGGACCTGGCCCGCAAGGTTGCATGCTTTCCCCTCCCGGTCCTGACCGGCATCGGGCATGCAACCAATGAAACCGTGGTCGAAATGGTTGCCTTCAGGAACAGCATCACACCAACTGCATTGGCAGATTTTCTGATCCTCCAATTTCAGAATGTTTCTGATTCCCTGAAAGATGCATTCCGGATTATCCGGGGAAGTGCAGTGAAAATAATGCTCCTGGAGAAAAGAAATTATTCGCAATGGACTTCACGATTTAAGTTAAGCACCGCCGGTCATCTTGAAGTTTCTAAGAACCGGTTGTCCGACCGGATTCAGGCCATTTCGGGATATTCAGGATTCTATGTAAGGAACGGCAATGAAAAAATCCACGGTATACATGGTAGACTATTGAAACAATGTCCCGATCTGACCGGATTCCATCGTGACAACATCCGGGTTATGAACCAAAAGGTCAAAGTTGCTGTGACCCGGAACTTTTCCAAAGGATTCATAGAATTGGAGCATCTCCGACATCAGGTTACCATGCTTGATCCCAAAAATGTACTTTCACGTGGATATTCGATTACTTTTTCTGGAAAGAAATCCATCCGCTCCTACACCGAAATTAATCCGGGTGACGTGATTAAAACCATTATCTTTGATGGTGAGATCAACAGCACGGTCATCCACAGCCAAAAAGAACACAACGAATGAGCCCTAAAATCTCTTATACCGAAGCCTTTCATGAACTACAGACCATTGTGAATGAAATGGAAGCCGGTGAAATTTCCGTTGACCAGGTTGCTGAAAAAGTAAAAAGAGCCGCAATGCTCATCAGGATCTGCAAAGAAAAACTGTCATCTACCGAATCCGATGTCAATCAGATTCTGAAAGAGCTGGAGGAGGATAACAACTAACCGACCACCTCTGCCTGTCCGGTTAGTATTTCGTGACCTATTGATTGGTCTTCCTGAAAAGTTTCACCAGGTCCATTTTCTGTTTATCTGTCATCCCGATACTCTTTCGTTAATTTGGTTTATATCTTCGGAACACACATGAACTGATGCTCATGAATTGCACCTCCGGATCAATTTGAAAGCAGTAATTTTACGACAGATAACGAGTTTTACCATGAAGTCATCGAATTTGTTTTTCACGGGGTCGCAGAACTGATACTTTCACTCCTTTTCTACTTTTGTTCGCCGTGTCTGATAAAATCATTACACTGAGTTTTTTACTGACGGGAATCTTTCTTTTTTGCCTGGGGAATGAAGTATTAGCCGGTACTCCGCAGAATCATGCGTTTGATTCGGCATTCAGATCAAAAAAGATTATTCCGGCCGTTAGGATTGACACCCCGCCTAAGATAGATGGATTATTGAATGAGCATTTCTGGCGAACACTCCCCGCGGCAAAGGATTTTGT
Organism: Bacteroidales bacterium; assembly: GCA_028706295.1. GTDB lineage: Bacteria > Bacteroidota > Bacteroidia > Bacteroidales > FEN-979 > CAIVAT01. The sequence continues at coordinate 116,674 of JAQWBQ010000001.1, read as the reverse complement.
TCAATATTCACCCTCAAACGGCGCTTTTCCCTCTTATCCCACGGAGGTGCGGTTCGCCTATGATGATGTGGCGTTGTACATCGGCGCAATGATGTTCGATGCGCGTCCCGACAGCATTTGTAAAGAACTGGGACGCAGGGATCAGGTCGAGTCGCTGAATAATGATATCATCTCTTTCGACATCCTTCCGTACGATGATGATCTGAACATGTATGAGTTCAAACTTTCGCCGGCTAATGTGCAAAACGACTGTAAGTATTCGGCGATCGGAAATGATATTACCTGGGATGCAGTATGGGAAAGCGCCACATCCGTCAACAACGAGGGATGGATCGCAGAAGTAAGGATCCCTTACTCCGCCTTGCGTTTCCCAAGGACCCCGAAACAAATCTGGGGGATCAACATGTGGCGGAACCTGCAACGTCGCGGGGAATATTCTACCTGGACTTTCGTGGATATCAACGATCAGAATATTTTCAGATATTATGGTGATCTGGCCGGCATCGACAGTATTCAGCCGCCGGTTCGGCTCTCTTTCTCGCCCTATCTTTCAGGCTACCTTGAGAAAAATCCGGATGCAAAAAACTGGCAATACTTCATCCGGGGCGGATTGGACCTGCGATATGGTATCAACGAAAGCTATACCCTCGACATGATGCTGATCCCCGATTTCGGACAGGTTCAATCGGATGATCAGGTGCTCAACCTCACCCCTTTTGAAATCCGGTACGATGAAAAACGCCAGTTCTTTACAGAAGCGACCGAATTGTTCGATAAATGCGAAATTTTTTATTCCCGCCGTGTAGGAAGCGTTCCGAAAAATTTCAATGCGCCATACGACAGCTTGAATATCAATGAAATAGTATCGAAAAACCCCGAAGAGACCCGTATTATCAATGCTACAAAAATATCAGGACGCGATGTCCGGGGACTTGGAATCGGCTTTTTCAACGGAATGACCACCAACACCTGGGGAATCCTCGAGGACACGCTTACCGGTAACCAACGCAGGATTATGTCGCAACCCTTCACCAACTATAACGTTCTGGTTCTGGACCAGAATCTTAAAAATAACTCCTATGTTACCCTGATCAATACCAACTATTATACTCCGGCCGATCGTTATACGGCCAACGTTACCGGCGTTGAGACAAAACTTTGCAATAAAAAAAATACCATGGCATTTTTCGGGCGGGGTATCGTAAGCCAACAGTTCCATGAGGGAATTTCTCCCGTATTCGGCCACCGGTATTCCCTCGAAATTTCAAAACCCAGCGGGAGATTTCAATACAGTATTTTTCGCGATGAGATCGGAAGCACTTACGACCCCAATGACATGGGTTTCTTGTTGTACAACAATGAAGCAATAAACAGGCTGACCCTGAATTATACCATTTCCGATCCGGTCTGGATCATTCGGAATTCTCAGTCTTATTTCTCGACCACCTATAAAACCCTCGTAAAACCATACAGCTTTACCGGACTTGAATTCGAAGTCTACAACCAGACGGTCTATAAAAACATGTGGAATTCATTCATCGACTTCTCCGTCCAACCCTTGGGGAGCAACGACTATTATGAACCCAGGGTATGGGGCTGGATATATAAAAAACCATGGAGCTATAACACGGAGGTCAATATTGGCACCGACCAGAGAAAAATGTTTCGTATATACAGTGGCCTGGGTTGTATTCATGCTCCCGACAACAGAAATTTCAATTACTGGATCAGCCTGATTCCCCGGTTCCGGTTTTCCGACCAGTTCACGGTTTCGGTGTCGTTCAATTATGATATGAATTACAACGACCGGGGATGGGTTAATACTTTGTATGATTCCGTCGCTGAACCAACCATCTGGTTCGGACGCAGGGATGTATCCACCTTTAACAATATCCTGAATATCAAATACATCTTTAACACTAAAACCTCGGTCACCCTGAGAGCCCGACATTATTGGTCAACGGCTAAGTATTTTGAATATTACCGTCTCGGCCATGATGGCGAACTCAGCCGGGCAGATTATCCATATAATGCAGACCTCAGCTATAACGCTTTCTCCGTTGATCTTCAGTTTGTTTGGTACTTCGCTCCGGGAAGCGAGCTCAGCGTAGTCTGGAAAAATAATATCAATACGCTGAACGAACTGTCTTTGCTGAATTACTGGGATGACCTTACCGGAACCTTAAACTCCCCCCAAACCAACAGTTTTTCGGTAAAAGTGCTTTATTATATTGATTATCTCAATATTAAAAAACTATTTATCCGAAAGAAAGGTTGACCATCTGGAACCCCTCCTTTTTGTAATTTTGCAGAAAAACCGGGATGATGAAAAGACTCGTTTTCGTTTTTGCTTTTTTTGTCGGATTTACGGGAACCGAAGTCATTGCCGGAAATCCTGATAGTCTGGTAATCTGTAATTTTTTCAGTGAAGCACTGACCCATCCGGTAGCTTACCACAATCTCGGATTTCTCTGTAACAATTTTCAGGGAAGGTTGTGCGGTACTTTACAGGCCGAAAAGGCGGTTGCATGGGTAAACCGGATGTTAAAAGAAATGGATCCCGACACCGTATACATGCAACCCTTAACCGTTAAACGATGGGAACGTGGTGAGAAGGAAGTTGCCCGTGTGAAATCAAGTGTTGTTGGAAAACAGGTTCTCAACATCTGTGCACTGGGAAGCTCCATAGGTACCGGGTCAAAAGGCATAGAAGCAGAGGTGGTCGAAGTGGCCGGCTTTGAACAGCTCGACGACCTTGGGCGCGAAGGGGTTTCGGGCAAAATTGTGTTTTTTAACCGTTGTGCCAATCCCGCCTGGTTCTATACTTTCAATGCCTATGCAGAAGTGGTGGCATTGCGTGCACGCGGAGCGCTCTATGCAGCGAAATACGGTGCTATCGGAGTTATCGTACGCTCTGCAACGCTTTCCCACGACGATTATCCCCACACCGGTATCCAGCATTATGCCGACTCGGTTATGCGCATCCCTGCCGTTGCTGTCAGCACCAATGGAGCCGATTCCCTGTCCGCCTGGCTTAAAGTGGACCGTCGTTTGCGATTGTTTATACGGACAACCTGCATGGAACTTCCCGAAACCGGCTGTTTTAATGTAATTGCAGAAATAAAAGGAACGGTTCACCCCGAAAAGATTATTGCGTTCGGTGGTCATATTGATGCCTGGGATCTGGGACAGGGGGCCCATGACGATGGCGCCGGAGTGGTTCAGACCATGGAAGTGCTGAGACTATTTAAACAGTTGCAGATTAAACCGGCCAACACCCTTCGCCTGGTGGTTTTTATGGATGAAGAATATGCGCAACGGGGAGCCGCAGCTTACGCCAGCGCTGTTGGTATTAAAAATGAACTCCATATCGCCGCAATTGAATCAGACCGGGGTGGCTTCACACCGCAGGGATTTTCTATCGATGCAACGGATAAACAGGTTGATCTGATCCGGCGCTGGCAGCCACTTTTAGAGCCATATGGATTCTGGTCATTCGCGAAAGGGGGCAGCGGAGTCGATATCGGCCCATTGAAAAAATATGGATTCCCTTTGATCGCCCTGGTCACCGATTCACAACGGTATTTTGATTACCAGCACGCCGGTTCCGATACATTTGACAAGATCAGTCCCCGGGAACTTCAGCTCGGAAGCGCCGGAATCGCTTCACTGGTCTACCTGATCGACAAATACAGCAACCTGTTGGCTCCTTGAATCACCATACCTGGAACGAGCCTGACTGGTTTCATAACGGGATAAGCTCCCTTCAAACCATATGAATCCCATGATATTTTCAACTGATTTGTAAATCGAATTCCCTATTAAAAGAATTATGACACTTACAAGAGAAAAAGCGTTGGAACTTTTACACTACTATGTGAAAAATGAAAAAATGATCTTTCATTGCCTGGCATCTGAAGCCGTGTTGAAAGGTATTGCCCGAAAATTGGGACAAGATGAAGAGAAATGGGCAATGGCCGGCCTTTTACACGATCTAGATGTGGAAGTTACCCACGCCGACCCGCTGGTTCATGGAACACAAACAGCACGCCTGCTCAAAGATTATAATGTTGATCCCGAAATCCTCGATGCCATCAGCATGCACAACGAATGTTCCGCCGGAAAGGAACGAAACACCGAATTCCAGCACGCACTCGCCGCCGGGGAAACCATAACCGGACTGATCTTTGCCACTACGTATGTCTATCCCGACAGGAAGCTCTCCAGTGTGAAACCAAAGTCCGTGGTCAAACGAATGAAAGAAAAAATATTTGCTGCCTCCGTGAAACGGGAAAATATTTTGGAATGCGAGAAAGTCGGAATCCCGATCGATGAATTTGCGGCCCTGGCCATCAATTCCATGTTACCGATAGCTGGCGAATTAGGTTTGTGAACGGGGGTGTTTCCTTCGTGCAAGCCACCAACTGAAAAAACCGGAAACCAGAATAACGAGCGTCATCAGTCCAATGAGTGGTACAATCAATATGTAAAAACCTCCCAAAACCGGTTGAAAGATACGGCCTGTATGGATCTCTAATGCAAGATTCCACAATGAAATGGGGCTCTGAGAAATTATTGCTTCGGGCATTGCGGGGAATGGATTCTTCCCCTTCACAGCCATAATCCCAACAGCATAATCAAAAACAACCTCTGTTGAATCATTAACACGGCAAAAACCTGCCACACTTACCTGGCCAAAAGGAGGTCCTTCCACTCCTGTTCGGTAAAAGGGCAATTTTGTAATGTAATCGGTAATTGTTCCGGTTTCAGTGTTCCAGATAAAGATTCCGCTGAATGAACCAATCAGATACCCGGTCCCGGGTATTTTCTTCAGGACATTGATGCCCATTACACTAACGGGAGGCTGATAGGGTAATAATTTCAGTTTCTTTTTAAACTGAAGATCCGCTTCGAATATCCCTTCCTGAGTCGCCAAAATGAACCGCCCCGACTCCCGATCAAATTCAAAATCACGGAGTTTATCGAACCATGGATTGGGGCTGTCGAGTTCGGAAAAGGGAATCGGCTGTAACCGGGAACCGGCAATGGTTATAAGCAGAGGCGGCCTAAGGAACATCCCGGTGAAGGTCGTGAGGATCAGCACCGGAAAAAGCCACGATCCTACAATATTATGCCATCTGAGCGTCCCCCTGTTGAATCTTTTTAACCTGGAACGATGCAATTCATCTTTCAAACGCCTGATTCGATGTGGGATCAGAAAATAGATCAATCCTGTTATACACAGCAGAATAATACTCAGGCCGACAAAATCGACAAGGATTTTTCCTGCAAATCCATAGATCTCGCCGCTGTGAACAACCCAGAAAGTTCTGAAAAGCCCCACCTTCCCGTCCCATCCTTCAGGTGGCGGGATCGAAATAATACTGAATTTCGGAATTTGAACATTTGTCGAATTTATGACCGTTTTTTTCCTCGCAATACCATTATCAGAGGAACGATCTGATACATGATGATTTTCGGCTTGTTCAGGGTTATTCCCCAGTATTGTCATCATCAGGAGTGACCTTGACATGACCATTAAGGTATCCCCAATGGTGATAATTTTCACGATACGCTCGTCACCCGAAGGCACCTCTATACGGTCCCACCTTCCCTTTTTGAAATCGTACCGGAACATTCCGAACAGTGTTCCGGCGTATAATCCTGACCTTTTATTGAAATGGACAGTATTGATTTTCCGGTTATCCACACCCTTCGGAAAACCAGTGTTGAACACTCTGAACTGTTGGTACGAAGAATTAGTCAGCCAAACCCCCAGATTTCCGTAAACCAGAATAGAATCATCTGAAATTTGCTCAGAGCCTTTAATTGCCGCAAGATTCCAGTTGTTATATCGGTAAGCCGATGGCAGGAAATTCCGGTCTATATCTATTCCCGATAACAGATTCCTGTGATTCAAAATGATTCCTGATGCCGCGAAAAATAAAATGAAAAGCGTAGCAACCAGACTGAACCACTTGTGGTATTTCCGGAAAAAATTGCGCATGCCTGCAACGATGATAAAAGGAAAGGCTGAAGCATCGAAAAACCGATGCTTCAGCCTTTTCCCGGTTCGTCATTTACTGAAATAGGTGTGAAACAATCCATCAGTACCGGTTTCTGAACGGGTCTGATAGCCGGCTGCAGCCATTTTCTCAATCATGGGTGCAGGCGGAAACGGAGTAATCACCTCATAAACCTCCCCCGGAAGCAACGCGGCACACTCCTCCTGAACCTGTGCAAGGGGATGTATGCCCTGGGCAAGTAATGGTCTGGCATCCAAAACTACTTTTGAAACCGGATGATCCGGCTCGGCTACTTTACCTCCGGCATTAGCCTGTTCGTTCTTTTTCGCAGATTCTGATCTTTCGCTCTTCCGGTAACTCAACAACCGCTGATCGCCTGAAAGCGCCCTTTTTTCCGTCAAATCCTGCGACATTTCAACAGTCCCAAGATACTCACCCTTTTCGTTTCGCAGTGCAAAATATTCAATATGGATGAACTTTCCACCCATCTGAATCCAGAATGGAGCGCTGTCGGCCTTACCACTCTTAAAATCACCCACGATCTGATCCACGATATGAACACTGGAAGGCGGATGACACATGCGAACATCACGGCCTAAAATCGCTCTGTTCCGGTCGAAAATCCGTTCTTTCCCCTGAGAGAAGTATTTTACCTTATTGTTACGGTCGACAAAAGTAATATCAACAGGAAGCGTGTTCAGCATGGCCAGCAACTCTTCTGTTGTGAACCTTCCACTGGGAAGATTCACCGTCCCCTCTTCAGCCGAAACCTCCGTTTCTGCTTCAACTCCCTGCGGCCTCCAGGTGAACTTCGGGTCATACAAACAATAACCGATCTCCAGGGTTTGACGATAAACTTCGTACCAATCGGCTTCACTAAGCTTATCAAGTGTCATTGGAAACAGGATTTCCTCCTCCTTCATGATCATGTCGGTTATAGCTTTAGCTGCCGGTTTGAGGTGAAGATCGATTTTCATTTCCATCATCTCGGTCGTGAATTCACCCGGCATGTTCAGTGCATTGATCGCATTTTTCAACAGATCGCGGGTCTCATCGTGTTTTCCCCACATGACTTTGGGTGGCCCGGTAATTCCGTATTTCTCGAGAAACGGAAAGAGTAGGTTCTCCTTCCGCCTGTAATGTTTATCGACATCCATCAGGCTGTTAAACAGCGTTTTAATTGTGTTGAGATACTTTTCTTTGCCGGAACTCTGCATTTCATCTGCCACCCGGCTGAATAATACGTTGAGCTGATCTGCTACCTTTACAAGTTCTTTGTTCTCCTGTTTGAACGTGTCAACCGGATGACCCGGCGCTACGATTTTCATTCCGGCCAGATCTATATGACCCTCAAGTGCTTCTGTGTGAACATCACACAAACGAAGAACTTCCGTTTCGGGCAATCCTTCGTTGATCAACTCCTGTTCTACCTCCACCACCTCACCATAAGGAATTTTTGCCATAAGTTCTACCATTCGTGCCCTTACTGCTTCCGGGGCCACCCCTTCGTGCAGCTGCAGGATCATGTGCTTTAACAACTCCTTCCTGCTCCTTGAATTATTGATCAGTTCACTCATTTTTTTATCCTTTAATCATTGTTAAAACCATCTTAAACTTCTCAACAGCATTCACCGCGTGCGGAATCCCGGCCGGCATAATAATGGCATCACCCGCCCCCAGGGTGAAAGGAATCTCGTTAATGACAATTTCAGCGTTCCCTTCTACGACCTGAACCAGGGCGTCGAAAGGCGCTGAATGGGTACTTAACCGCTGACCCTTGTCAAAGGAGAATAAAGTGACCGTTCCTGCTGTGCGGTCGATGACTCTTTTACTGATAATACCCTCGGCTGAATAATCTACCTTTCCCGGGAATCTGAACACGTTTGAGTGTTCGAAAATGCTCTTTTCCATAATTTGTTTTTTTAAATTGAACCCTTACTATTTTAACTTTTTTTTTGAAATTTATTTTTGATTGAATTACAGTTTTATATGATCCTTTTTAAGGGACCATCCTCCCTTTAATCCAAAAATGAACCATGCCAAAGCAAGCGCCCCCAATGTAAAGACTGTGTCGCCGATTACCCGTAACCACTTGAAAGTTATGATCAGGGGATCCTGAAGAAATTCAGCCGAACGGGCATACCACATGCCGTTCTTTACACTTACCCAGGTCTGTGCAAGCCCCACTGGCAATACACTTAGCAGTACCATCAACGCCAATCCGATATTTATGGACCAGAAGGCAAAACGAATCCATTTTGAATTCCACACTTTCCCGGGATCCATACTTTTCAGCACAAACAACATCAATCCAATTCCCAGCATCCCGTAAACTCCGAACAAAGCGGTATGTCCGTGAACCGGGGTCGTGTTCAATCCCTGCATGTAATACAACGCGATCGGCGGATTAATCAAGAATCCAAAAATACCGGCTCCTACGAGGTTCCAGAAAGCCACGGCGAGGAAGAACCAAATCGGCCACCGATATCCCTCAATCCACGCCCGGCTTTTTGATATCTTGAAATTTCCATAGCCTTCATACCCCATCAATACCAGGGGAACTACTTCAAAGGCCGAGAAGGTGGCTCCAATGGCGAGTATCGCTGTCGGCGTGCCTGTAAAATAAAGATGGTGAAAAGTACCCAGTATCCCGCCAGAAAGAAAGATTATCGTGGAAAATAAGACACTCGATGTGGCTGTTGCAACCCTTATCAAACCGAGACGGACAAACAGAAAGGCAATGGCAACAGTGGCAAAAACCTCGAAGAAGCCCTCCACCCAAAGGTGGACGACCCACCAACGCCAGTATTCAGCAACAGCAAGATGCGTCTGACGGCCCCACATCAGTCCGGCTCCGTAAAAAGCAGCAATGGCGATGGAAGAAATGATGAACATGGTTAAAAGAGACCGGTTTTCGGAGCGTTGTTTAAATGCGGGCGCTAAACCTCTTCCCATGAGAACAAGCCAGATGACCAATCCAACAAACAGAAAAATTTGCCAGAACCTTCCCAGATCAACATATTCATACCCCTGGTGCCCGATCCAGAAATTCTGAACCAACCCAAGCTTCTGCATGACACCGTACCACTGTCCTGCCAATGAACCGACAACAATGATCAATAAAGCGATAAAAAGAAAATTCACACCCAACGCCTGATACCTGGGCTCCTTACCTGCAACGGCAGGCGCCAGATACAAACCAGTTGCAAGCCATGAAGTGGCAATCCAGAAAATTGCCAGTTGAACATGCCAGGTACGCGAAATAGAATAAGGCAACCATTCCGATAAAGGTAAACCGTAAAGTGCCTGGCCCTCCACTCCATAATGAGCCGTGATCGCCCCCATCAGGATTTGAACAAGAATCAGGGCCGTGACGATCCAGAAATACTTCAGTGTGGCTTTCATCGAAGGGGTCTGAATTCCACCCAGCAAAGGATCTGAAGCCGGTATTTCATGACCGGCCAAACCCTCTTCCTTCCGCGAAGCATAATACCAAACCATCAGACCGATTCCCGCAAGTAACATAATTACGCTGAACCCGGTCCATAAAATCAGTGAACTCGTAGGCTTATTATCAACCAACTCATCCGACGGCCAGTTGTGGGTGTATGAAATATCACTCCCGGGACGGTTCGTTACACAGGACCAGGCTGTCCAGAAAAAAAAGGCATTCATTTTATCCATCCTGCTCTGATCCTTGACAGAGTTCGGTGGTATGGCATAATGATCGCGTAAGGTATCATACGCCCGATCGTTCATGAAAAGACCGGAGTAATGTTTTCCCACGGCTTCAATGGCCTTTGCCCTGAGTGAAGAAACAACAATTCGCCCGCTTGACGGATTATAGGTATTTATACGCATTTCCTGCTGCAACCTGACCCGGAGCATCGCCTGTTGTTCGGGTAATATTTGATTGTAGGGTTTGTGAAACGTTGTATCAGAAAGGTAATTCAGAATATACTCCGATTCCCTGTGAAGCCAATCGGCCGACCAGTCTGGAGCGACGTATGAACCATGTCCCCATACGGATCCGACTTCCTGCCCCCCGATAGACTGCCAGATGTTCTGTCCATCTTTTATATTTTGACCCGTGAATAAAACCGAACCATCGGTAGTGACGACTGATTCGGGAATGGGTGGCGCCTGCCGGTATATTTCCCGGCCATAGAAAAGAAGCACTGAAAATGAGACCACCATGACGGTGATAAATCCAAACCATAGTTTTTTTGTCTTCATGTTTTTCGATTTACTTGGTGTTGAATAATAACTCGGTGCGTAATTTGATGAAAGAAATTCCAGGATATTGTTTCTTCTATATACTCATTTTTATTGCCATTCCTCCTCGAGCACCTCACCCTTGACACTGACAATCGCCTTTTTTATCGGGATGTTCCGACCTGCTTCACTCCGCGCTGCCTGTGCCATCTGCAACAACCCGCCGCAGCAGGGAACCTCCATCATGATCACGGTCAGCGAATTGATCTTTGATTCCTGTATCATGGCCGTCAGCTTCTGGAGGTACGACTCCTTGTTGCTGTCCAGCTTCGGACAAGCAATCGCAAGGGTCTTCCCCTTTAAAAACCGGCTGTGGAAATTTCCCATGGTAAAGGCAACACAATCTGCCGCCAACACTACATCGGCCTGATTAAAATATCCGGCCCGCGGATTTAATAAGTGCATTTGAACCGGCCACTGCCGTAATTCTGAGGGAACTTCGATGCCGGCACCTGCGGAGGCGCTTTCAACTTTGTGTTGATCAATTCTGAAATCCATGGTCTGAGCACCCGGACAACCGTGTCCGGTATGCAACCGCTCCTCCCTGAGTGCAGTCACAAGATTTGGATGTGTCGCATTCCCACCCTGTTTTTCCGCTGCCGGACCCATTTCAATATTTTTTTCTTTTAAATACCGTATAGCCTCCTTTAGCAGCTCCTCCTCATTGTGATCACGGAGGTGCTCGAGATGCGCCAAAATGGTATTCCGGCCTTTTGGTACGATCTGTTCCATGACCTTCTGCTCGTCATAGGGCTCTGCTTCACGCTCAATGATCTCAATGGCGCCTTCAGGACAATGGCCAATACACGCCCCCAGACCGTCACAAAACAGATCGCTGATCAGTCGTGCCTTCCCGTCAATAATACGGAGTGCGCCTTCATGACAATTGGGCACACATTGACCGCACCCATTACATTTTTCCTCATCAATCTGAATAATTTGTCTTTTCATCTTAACAGTTTGTTAATTTTCATCTTAATTTACCATTCCCATGAACCCGCCCCGGCGGGCTGATATAAAAATTATTTATATTGTATTTAAGTATCTAATTACTTATTTGAAATAAAAAAAATTATATATAGGACCGCAGGGTCTGTTCCTGTAAGAACTTTTTAAATTCAGCGGTCAGTTTATTTACAACATTCCCCATCACACATTTATCAAAACCACAAACATCATAGGATAAGGGACAATCTCCCATCTCCAGACTTCCTTCGATCGACTCGTAAATATCAAGAAGGGATATCAGGGCAGGATCCTTTTTTAATGAAAAACCACCCGATGGCCCCCGCACGGATTTTAACATACTATTTTTGACCAACCTTTGCAATACCTTGGCAATGTGATTTTTTGAGAATCCGGTGGTCTCGGCAATTTTCACTGCATTGATCCCGTTTTCCGATTTTGCGATCAGAACCATGCTGTGAATCGCAATTGAAGCAGCTTCAGATAATGCAAAAATTTTAGACATTTTTATTTAGGTAATTGAATACGCAAATGTATAAATAAAATTCTTTCCTCCGACAAAACAGGGAAAAAATTTTTCTTTCATGGGAAATCATAAAATTTGTTGAAAAATAATATCTTGCAGCTATGATAAAAAAAATAACCAGCATTCAGAACCCTTTTATTAAAAACCTTTTGCTTCTTGAATTGAAGCCAAAAACCCGCCAGGAACAAAACAGGTTTATTATTGAAGGAGTCCGTGAGATCGGTCTGGCAATCGCCGGCGGATATACCATTACCGATTTGTGTTTCACCCCGGGAATAACCCATCAACAACATGCTGATGCATTGATAGAAGCCGCTGGTTCCGATGCAAATGCTATCGAACTTACAAAAGATGTATTTAACCGTGTTGCTTATCGTAAAGACAACGGCGGAATGATTGCTCTGGCAATTCTCCGACGTCCGGAATTAAAAGACCTGTCACTTGGGATAAATCCCTTGCTCCTGGTCCTCGAGACCGTCGAAAAGCCCGGGAATCTTGGGGCTATGCTGAGAACAGCCGATGCAGCCGGTCTCGACGCCGTCATCATCTGTGACCCGTCCACCGACATGTTCAATCCAAACGTCGTTAGATCAAGTATTGGTTGTATTTTTACCCTGCCGGTGGTCACGGCACCTTCAACCGAAGTTATCAACTGGCTGCATACCAACAATATAAGCATAATGGCTACCGCTTTGACAGCCACCCGTTGTTATTATGAAACTGATTTCTCTAAACCCACTGCCATAATTATGGGATCTGAAGCCCAGGGTCTCAGTGATCCCTGGCTTAAACAGGCTGATTCCCTCATTAAAATCCCGATGAGGGGGAAGATTGATTCGATGAATGTATCAGTATCGGCTGCCATTGTGGTTTTCGAAGCGCTCCGGCAAAGAGATAATCACAAAATTTCAGTGCCCCTCCTTTGAACCATTAACCATAATTTTCATCTTCCGGTTTCAATATCAGAAATCCCCGGGGCATTTTACTTTTAAACTCCAACAACTGGCCATTGACCGGATGAAATAATGATAAATAAAAAGCATGTAACCGGATTCTTCGGTGAAACCGGTCATCGGCTCCATAACGCCTGTCACCGACGACCGGACAACCCAAGTCGGCGAGATGAACCCGGATTTGATTCTTTCGCCCGGTTCCAAGTTCGACCTCTAAGAGGGTGTAATCGGGAGTGCGATCCATAACTTTGTAATGTGTCACCGCATATTTTGCCCCATCTTGTTCCTGAACGGAAAACATCCGCTGCTGCGGTCCTTCCATCAGCCACCCCTTCACGGATCCCTCTTCCTTCCCGGGATAGCCCTCAGTCAATGCATAGTATCTCTTTTTAGCGCGCGACCAGTCACTTTTAATTTTTTGCTGTATCAGCTCACTTTTGGCAAACACCAGGATTCCCGAAACCTCCCTGTCAAGTCTGTGTACAATAAATAAATGCTCCTTCCCTCTTGAATTTTCTTTATTCCACAACTGCATGATCTTGTAAAAAGAAGTTCCTCCCGTATCTTTATTTCCGACAGTCAAAAGTCCTGCGGGTTTTTCGGCAACGAGTATCAGATCGTCTTCATATAACACGGGATATGGGGGTTTTACCCTGCCTATTCGAACCTCCTGCCGGTTATATTCAACGATTGCACCGGGATGAACCAGTTCTGAAGGATTAGTAACCATACTTCCATTCACCTTGATGTTCCCATGGGTGATCCATTGTTTTACTGTCGTTTTTGAAGCATTCTGAAAAACGACCTTTAAATGATCCAATAACGTCATTTCCGATGTTACTGCAGTTTTCATGGGGTATTTGTTTTTTATATTTTTCATGGATTACCCAAAATGACTTTCATAATTACAGGGTTGTGATCCGACCATTTGAAACCAAGATCTGCCGTTTCAATCCCAAGCACCCTGATATTGGGTGAAACAACAAAAAAATCAAGGATCGTCGTTCGTGTCCGGCCTTTAAGGTACCCTTCATCAGTATACCTTTCTGACGGAATACCGGGATCAAAAACGAACTGCCACCCTGTTAAAATGTGTTCCGGGAAGGGTGGATCACTTTTCATTACCACATCTTTTGTCCTTATCCGCTCTGTTTTAAAACCCTTTGGATTGATATTCCAGTCGCCTCCGGCAATAATAAAATTACCCTTTCTATACTCCGTGTTTAGCGTGGAATCAAGAATCATTAATTCCTTTTCACGAAGGATCCCGGTTGAATCATAAGCGGAATTATGAAGATTCACAACGATCAGGTCCTTTTTATTGTGTAAAGGAAACCGGAAAAGGTTAAAACAGCGCTTCAGCATGACCAGTCGCATGGGCCAGGGAAAATCCGAATAATAGTACCTGGTCTCCCATGAAACGGGCTGAAATTTACTGAAAGTTGTAATCCCTGATAGTACCCGTCCCATTGGATTTGCTAACGGCACAGGAACAAACCTGCACTCATAGTTTTTGGAGAACCATTTCGTGTGTCCGGAAAAAATTGTTGAGATTTCTTCAAATTCATCCAGGTCCCAGGATCTTTTAGAACAACGGTCTACCTCCTGTAAAAAAATAAATGGGATGGTGTCATAACTCCCGATCACTTGTCTGATTCCAGCTAAACAAGCCAGTGTCTGCAATTTACTTTGACGGGTCCTGTGGCCCCCGTCATAAAAAAAATCCATTTCCTTTCCCATACCGGCGTAACCGATATTCCAGGAAAAGAAAGTGATCACCTTTCCCGGCTCAGGCATGCCAATGCCACCGCAGGGAAGATCTGCACTCAGGGTTACCGGTTTAAACTCGGTGAAATGCAGAAAAGCCAATAAACTTAAAAAAGAAAATAGCAGCACCAGGACGACCAATCCGGTAATGCGTAATGTAATTTTTAGTATTTTTTTCATGGAAGATTGCACCTTCGAAATTACGCCAATATTCTGAATCATGCCTGGATTTCTGTAACTTTACTTATTCCATCACCTCATGGCGTTTCAGGTAGGTTTCATCAGAAGTATTACCTTTGTATGTTTTATCGGGGTGACAAAAATAAGCTTATCAATGCAATTTCTGAAAACAGTCGATCTTAAAGCCGGCTGGCTCAGGTAAGAATGTTTTAATTACGAATCCGTGAATTCCATATTACACCCGTTGTTTGAGGGAATAATCCTGGGATTGACCGTGGCAATAACCTTGGGGCCGGCGCTATTTTCATTACTGCAAACCAGTATTAAACATGGGATAAAAACGGGGATTTTCCTCGCAGCAGGAATTTTTATCAGCGATCTCGCAGTAGTAGTTGGATGTTTTTTTGGCGCCACAGCAATTGTAACCGATTCCCATTATCATTTGATTCTGGGTATATTCGGAGGGATCGTCATGATCGTCTTCGGTTTTTATACGATTTTTAAAAAGATGCCCGTAACCGAACAAATTGAAGTTATTAACGAAATAAAAGTTAAAAAAAAGGGCAGACTCCCCTATTTTTTCAAAGGCTTTGTATTGAATCTGGCCAACCCGTTTTTATGGGTATTCTGGATCACTTCAGTACTTGCAATTAATGCCACCTACGGTGGTGATCAGAAACAGGTGGCCCTGTTCTTCACGGGAACATTATCCGTTATTCTGGCTACGGATATTTTAAAAGTGGTGCTCGCCAATAAACTAAAAATTGCCGGCAATCCCCAGGTGAAATTATGGATAAACCGGATTGTCGGGATTCTTTTCGTGATAATAGGCGCTTTTATTATTACGGGATCACTACTCGAATTTTTCAGGGGGATTTCCCTTCCGGTACTTAAATAAAACCTAAATAGACCGGATAAGCCGCTCAAATTCATTCTTGAAATTTGTTCCCACGGGTAGCATCCTGTCCCTGATCTTTACCTGGTTGCCTTCAATAAGATCAATACGCGATAAAGCAATGATAAATGATTTATGAATCCTGGGAAATTGTTTCGGAGGAAGTAAGGTTTCAATGTTTTTTAACGACTGGTAACTTACGATCATTTTATCCGTAGTATGGATTTTCACATAATCACCGAGGGCTTCAATATAAAGAATATCTGACAGGTTTATTTTGAAAGTCTTTTTACTTGATTTTACAAAAATAAAGTCCTCATCCGTTTTTTCCACCTCCCTGTTTTCAAAATGCTGAATGTCGCGCGCTTTAAGAATTTCTTCTGCTTTTTGGACCGCTTTATAAAACCTTTCAAAAGCAAATGGCTTCATGAGATAATCCACAACATCCAATTCATAGCCCTGAATTGCATATTCAGCATATGCTGTCGTGATAATGACGAGGGGAGGATTCTTAAGGGTTCTTAAAAAATCAATACCAGTCAGCTTAGGCATGTTGATATCAAGAAATATAAGGTCAACACCCTCATGATGAAGCACCTCTATAGCTTCAATAGCCGAGTTGCATTTCTTTACAATCTGAAGATAAGAAAGGTTCTCAGCATACCGTTCAATGACACGCTGTGCAAGCGGTTCATCATCAATGATCAGACACCGTATATTCATGATAGTTCGATGGTTAATTCAACTAAATATTGATTTTCAGTATCTCTGATGGTTAGTTTGTGTTTTTGGGGATAAAGAAGCTCCAGGCGCTTTCTTACATTGGTAAGACCTACACCACTTGATTCGGGAAATTCGGTATGAGTCTCTTTACTGTTTCTGATGATAAACCCAATCCAATCCTCCCGTTCAAGATTAAAATCTATTTCGATGAAGGGTCGGTCCTTGGCAGCCTTTGACCCATGTTTGAAGGCATTCTCAATAAAGACAATATAGAGCAACGGAGCGACCTTAATTCTTGTATTTGAACCTTTTACATTAAAAACAACTTTGAGATTTTCATCATTTCGCAGATTTTCAAGAAAGACGTAATTCTTCATGAATTCAAGTTGCTTTTCCATGCTGACCAAGTCTTCACTCGATTCATAAATGATAAATCTCATTAAATCAGATAATTTCAGGATTAGTTCAGGTGCCTTATCCGATTTATCAAGACTGAGAGAATAAAGACTGTTCAGCGTATTGAAAAAGAAATGGGGATTAACCTGGGCTTTTAATGCTCTTAACTCGGCCTCAACTTTTTGTTTTTCAACCTCTTTGATACGTAATTCAACATCCTGAAGGGTAATTGAGTCGCGGGTAAACTTTATAAGGGTCGAAACAACTAAAAAGATAAGCACTAAAATGAATTCCGCAACGATCTCGGAAAGGAAGTTTGGGTGATCGCCACCTTCAAATAAATAGGTAAAATAATAATTTAACGCGATAAAAAGCAAGATGTTGACAATTTCCAAAATCAGAAATAATCCGAATCTTCGTTTGTAAAAAAAAGTCGGAATTAGCCACAAATAATTGATATAAACCGATACAGCCAGAAAACCGATGGTCATCAGGATATTGACTGCTATCCTCAGACTGATATTGTAAAAATTGAAGTCGCCCCGGGTAAATACAAGGACCACCGTGAAAAGGATAATGCTGGTAATCCAAAAGAGTAAATGAGGGAAAACAAAATGTCGTTTACAATTCCGGTAAAAACTACGAATTCCCATGTTCTGATTTTTTCAGCAAATGTGGTAATTCGTTGTTGAATTATCAATATTATTTGATGACCATCTGAATATTCACGTTGAAATGATCGTTTTTTCACCCTGAGAAAAAGAGGATTCATGCCAAAAAACGCAATAGTTATCGAGTAATTGGATGGTTCAGTATAATTTGAGCATCTTGGTTGAGAAAATGTCACTAATATTGCAATTCGTTAAATCTGCATCAATTCCAATTTATTAACCGGTGAAAACACGTGACATTTTATGAAAACCTTTTTGAAAAAAATTGAAATCGCCCTGCTGGCGATGATCCTTTTAATGGCCTCCGGCCTTAAAGTTCAGGCTGATAATCCTCCTGATGAAGGAATGTGGCTGCCACTTTTACTCGAACGGCTGAATTATGTCGATATGCAAAAAATGGGGCTTCACCTGACGGCTGAAGAATTATATAATATTAACCACAGCAGTTTGAAGGATGCAATTGTCGGACTTTCAAGCGGAGGTGCTTCGGGTGGCTTTTTTTGCACGGCTGAGTTGGTCTCATCTCAGGGACTGCTTTTTACAAACCATCATTGTGGTTTCGGGGCTGTTCAGGAATTAAGCTCCACCGAACATGACTATCTGACCAATGGTTTTTGGGCAAAATCTTTTAAGGAAGAACTGCCCAACGAAGGAATGTGTGCATCTTTTCTGCAACGGATTGAAAATGTTACCGATTCTATCATCCCGCTGCTAACAGATACCATGAAAGAAACCGACAGAAATTCAAAGGTGAAGGAAGTATCTGCAAGGATCAAAAAAAGAGCAGAGGAGGGTGGAAAATACGAAGCTTCTGTAAAATCATTCTATGGTGGAAATGAATACTATCTCTTTGTTTTTAAAACTTATCGGGATGTACGCCTTGCCGGGGCTCCCCCCTCTTCTATCGGAAAATTTGGTGGAGATACCGATAACTGGATGTGGCCCCGTCATACAGGCGATTTTACAGTACTCCGCGTTTATTCAGACCCCGATGGTAATCCCTCGAAATATTCAGAAAAGAACGTACCGCTACAGGCTACGTACCACCTTCCGATCAGCCTTAAAGGGATCAAAAAAAATGATTTTGCCATGATCTGGGGATATCCGGGCAGAACTTCAAGATACCTGACTTCCTATGGTATCGACTATAATCTGGCGGTTTTTTATCCGACAATTATCAAGATCTTCGGAAAAGAACTGGAAGTAATGAAAGAAAGAATGGATGTCGATAAGGCCGTAAAAATTGCTTATGCCGCCGATTATGCCGGTATTGCCAATACATGGAAAAATTTCATTGGTCAATCAAAAATGCTGATCCGGAACAAAGTAGAGGATAAAAAGAAAATGATCGAAAACGATTTCACTGCCTGGTATAGCAAAGACCCGTCGTTACAAAAAAAATACGGAAAAATTCTCGACAATCTGAGTACCAATTATGCCGCAATGAAAAAAGTTGCAATACCGTTCTTTTATGCAAATCTGGCCGGTAATGGGTTAGATGTCGTACAAACCGCAAATCAATTCGGGAATATTCAATCCGCACTGGAAAAGAAAAACAAAGAAACTCTGAAATCAGCACAGGAAGAGGTTAAATCGGCCATGAAACGTCAGTTTAAAGAATATGATGAAGCCATTGCTCAAAAAACACTTGCCGAATTGCTTCGCATGTACCAAACTGATGTTTCCAAAGAAGATCTTCCGTCGATCTTTTCAGTAATTGAAAAAGATTACAACAATGACTTTAACGCCTTTGCAAAAGCGGTTTACAATACTTCTGTTTTCACCTCGCTGGAACGTACCAATGCCTTTGCAGATAAACCCGCCCTTAAAGTCTTCAAGAAAGACCTGGGATGGCAATTGGCTCAGTCGATGAACGAGGCTACCGGGAAATACGCCGCTTCATTTAGCGCTGCCCAGGGAAATGTAAGTGTTTCAAACAGGATGTTTATTGCAGGACTAAGGGAAATGAATCCCAATCTGGTACGTTATCCCGATGCCAATTCTACCATGCGAATGAGTTATGGAAGTGTCCTGGATTACTTCCCGGCCGATGCGGTACATTATGATTATGTGACAACCCTGAAAGGAGTTATGCAAAAAGAAGATCCCAATAACGATGAGTTCATCGTCGACCAGAAACTGAAAGATCTTTACAATGCAAAAGATTATGGCCCCTACGGCGAAAATGGAGAAATGATCGTATGCTTTCTGACAACCAACGATATTACCGGCGGCAATTCAGGAAGCCCGGTAATCAATGGCGATGGACAATTGATCGGACTTGCTTTCGATGGCAACTGGGAGGCGATGAGTGGAGATATTATGTTCGAACCGGATATGCAACGCACCATTAATGTCGATATCCGTTATGTGCTTTTCATTATGGATAAATTCGCAGGAGCCACAAATCTGGTAAATGAACTGACTTTAATCAAATAAGAAAATTACGAAAATAATAAGGAGGGGGAAGTATCGGAATTCCCCCTTTTTTATTGTGTGGCATCCTCCGGAGAATTCTTTTTAACCAAACCTGAAACAGCCCAATAAACCGATGCAAATGCAAGGCTGATCCACATTGTGGCTGGTATCACTCCGACTAAAAGACAGATAACGCCACCGATAATGATAAAGAAACTTGCGATTCCCATCAGAAAAATAGTCCCGGCCTTACCTTTTGTCATACTCCAGCTTTTACGTATCGCTTCAAGGGCTTCCAGCTTTTCATCCATGATCAGATAGGGAACAAAAGCCAGCCTGCATGCAAATATGATTCCCGGAACGATTAGTAATATAAATCCAATTCCGACAATCAATCCCACCAGTAGATACGCCAAAAGGATATCTGTAATCCGTTGGTAGGCAAAAAACATATCCTGGATCCGGAATGGTTCCCCCCGAACCGCTTTCAAATTTACCCAGGCATATCCTACTCCTACCGGAATCAGAACCAAAATGCTGTAAATCAAATTAAACAGGGATCCCGGCAGGATTTCGATTTCATTCGGGTTAAAAATAATATTGGTCAAACCGACCGGAATGGCAAGTAAGGCCTGAACCAGGAAAACCAGAAGCAGATCAACAAAATTATGCTTTAAAACGTTCCAACTGTGGCTGAACACAGCGGAAACGCGGGGTTCAGGAAATTGCAGGAAACTATCGATATGATTTGATTTATTTTCCATTTTTGACTTTTTTTGTTCAAATATATAGAATTTATTGAATGTATCTGCGGAACAACATCTTGTTATCTGCTTCGCCTTTAATATCATATAAATAATATACCAAACCGCCGTGAATAATTATTTTTTGTGGAAAAGAATGGTCTAAGGAGATTCCCTTATCTAAATTCCCGGTATTTAAGTCGATCTTATAAATTGTTATAATTCCGTTATTAATATAGGATGTATAGACCAGGTGCGTGATCTCATCCGTCAGGATCTCCTGAGTCCAGCGACCGCTTTGGACAGCCTCTGTCAATATCGCAAGTTTGTAAGAAAAAGTCCCTTCGTCATCATAGAATTCCATGCTCCGCTCAGGAATGTTGAAAATACAAGTGTACCCCTTGATCCTGTACAATGCGGTTTTTATCGGCCTGTAAAGGATCTTGTTGGCGTAATTCCACGAAACAAAATCATCCCTCGTGTCAGGTGGTTTGTAAGAGTTATAGTACCCCTGATCCTCCTGATTGCGCCGAAGCATTTTCAACTTTTTTTCATCCATCACAACCGATAATTTCTGCCTTTGCAAGGTCTTTCGGTTAACACCTATATATTCTACCATCAGTCCTTTATGGGATTCCTTTTTAAAGTACAGGACCGATGGTGAGGCAGCAACACAATTCTTCAGGATATCATTGAACTTTTTTAGTTTGACCGGATGAATCAAACGAATCTGGCGTCCGGTCCTGAATATCTGAAATCCTGAATCGATGCCCAATAAATGCAGATATCCAAGACAATCACGGTTTAATTTTTTTGCTGAAAAAGACAAAGGACCCGTCCGCGCAACAGTATCTCCCCTTTGATCCTTGCATATCAACTCACAATCTGACAGTTTTTGTCTATAAACCAGAATAAAAATCAAATTACTGTCCGGAAGATAGTCCAGAACCGCATACTTTGGATCTTTATAAAATGGTTCAAAAGCTTTTGCTTTTATCTCAACCTCGGCTAAAGTAGTTGCCCCGGGATCAAGGTAAAGATTCAAAGAAAAAGAGGTCTGATCGAGTACAATGATCTTGGTCTTGTACCCGATGAAACTCACATGCAATGTTGCCGGAATACTGTCGATAAAAAAGGAAAACGTCCCGTCTTTCCCCGATACTGTCCCAACCTGCGATCGCTCGACCTTAAGATTTGCATTGGCAATTGGCTGACGGGTGGCTGCATCAGAAACCTTTCCATAATAAAAATGATACCTTACCTGTGCTAGTACAAGGTGATCCCCAAAACAACAATATATGATCAATAGCAGAAAACTGATCGTGATTTTCTGATATCGGAAAGTTAGCATGGCAATTCAGCGATTTGTAACTCAAATTTACAAATTTCAAACTTACAGTTGCTTATAAATCAATGAAATATTTAAAGATTTAATCGATCGAATCAAACCAATGACCGGACAATTGGCCATATTGATCGATTTGTCTCTGAATTGTTTGGATTTAGACCTTAACTATTGTTATTTTGTGTGGTCACTTCTGCGCACATTACATGAAAAAAAAATATAAAGTTCTGATTCATTTCGCTTTCTGGCTCTACATTTTAAACCAGATCTTCTTCGCCATTTTACTCATGCCGGAAAAGTCCGATGTTGCATTTGAGGAAGTGACCATATACCCTTTGACCAGTTTTATTACCTTTTACAGCCTTTATTTTACCTATGGCTTGTTTACCGGATCAAAACACAAGGCACTACCGGTACTTTATCTGATTCTGGTTATCTCACTCCTGATTCCTGCCCGCATCGGATTGGAATATCTGTTTTGGAAGTACATAGGATTCGAACATATCAGTTCCGGGAAGGACCTTAGTGTCACCAAGCCCTGGTGGATCAATTCAATTCGTCTGGTTATCATTTACGGAATTTATGCGCTCTTAATCAAACTGGCAATCGGGTGGTTTGAATCCCAAAAAATAAAATCAGCTTTGGTTTTGGAAAAGCAATCGGGTGAACTGGCCTTATTACGCTCACAGGTAAATCCACATTTTCTCTTCAACACCCTGAACAATATCTATTCGCTGGTTTACATGAAATCAGATGACGCCCCGTCAGCAGTCATGAAAATGTCGGCCGTAATGAGATATGTGCTGAGTGATGCACAAAACGATCATATCCCGCTGGATAAGGAACTCGATTACCTTAAAAGTTATATTGAGCTCGAAACCTTGAGAATTAAATATAAGGACTTCGTTGAAATAAATATTTCCGGTAACCTGGAGGGAAAATCAATCGCTCCAATGCTTTTGATCCCTTTTATCGAAAACGCTTTTAAACATGGCGATAAATCCGTACCGGCTCCCGGAATCAGAATTAGTTTGACGGCCGGGGAAAACATGATTTTATTTGAAGTCACCAATTCTATCCGGAAAAATGTGACCATTAACAAAGATCAGGTTGGGGGAATTGGATTAGAAAATATTTGTCGTCGCCTGAATCTGCAATATCCCGGGAAACACCAGTTGGAAATAAATCGTGATGAGGCTAAATATGAGGTCAAACTTACACTTTGGTCCTGAAATTATTAGTAATCGTCGTGAAAAAATATAGAATACCCTTTATATTCCTGGCCGCCTGGTGCACGGTGGCCATGGTTTCCGGGCAGGATGCCGGAAGCGGGATCGTTGCTTTTAAAAATGTCCGGCTCATTCCGATGACGTCGGACAAAGTGATGGAGAACCAGACGGTTCTTGTGAGGGGGGACCGGATCTTCCGGGTTGGTTCTGCGGAGCATTTGGAGATCCCGAAAGAGGCGGTCATCGTTGACGGGACCGGGAAATACCTCATGCCGGGTCTCGCCGATATGCACGTCCACCTGGTCTCCAAAACATGGGAAACGCCCGAAGCGAACATGTTTCTTGCCAACGGGGTGACGACCATCCGTGACCTGACCCAGGGAACGGGGGCCATGTCGATAAAAAAGTGGTGCGAGGATTTCCGTTCCAAAAAACGGCTGGGTCCCGTAACCTATAATGCATGGACCATCTGGGGGACGGAGCACAATATTGCTGAGATAATCCCGGCCTGTAAAAGGAACAGGTACGACTGCATCAAAATAGATGATTACATAACCAAAAAGGACTTCTATGAGACCGTGCGGAGAGGCAGGGATTCGGGCATCTACATCGCGGGACACATTCCGTACACCGTTAACGTGGACGACGTAATTTCGGCCGGCATGGACGAGCTCACCCATGTCGAGCTGTTTCCCGTCGTCCTGGCTTCAAATCTGATCCAGGGCAATAAAGACAAGATGCCGAGGGAGAAGCTGGACGAAGAGGTGATCACCAACGCTTTTAAGCTCCTTGAGCCGGTTTCCAGGCAAAATTCCCCGTCATACATCGACAGCCTGCACCGGATGCTGGACCGTGAGATCGGCAAGCTCAAAGGGAAAAACATCACCGTTATCACCACGCTGGTCGCCGATGAAATACTTGCATTGAAATACAACGATACACTGAAGCTGAAATCGAAGCCACAGAACAAGTACCTCCCCGGGAAATTCTGGGACGATCTGCGGAAGGGGAAAGACAAGAACTCCTATTTCATCGGTCACGAGAAATGTGCGGATGTTTTTTACGATCTCGTAGTTTATGCTTTCGGGGAATTAAAGAAAAACGACATTCCCCTGGTCGCCGGTACGGATGCCGCGACCATCCTGGGCATTGTGCCCGGATTTTCACTGCACGATGAGCTGCAACTCCTGGTGAAAGCGGGATTCTCTCCTTATGAGGCCATTCGCTCTGCCACGCATGATGCATCGCAGGTGATAAAGAAAATGACGGGGGAGGACGATTTCGGCACGATCGAAACCGACAAGAGGGCCGATCTTATCCTTCTTGACAGAAATCCCCTGGAGGATATTTCCAGTATCCGCCGGCCCGCGGGAGTTATGGCTTCCGGGGTATGGCTTCCGGAAGAGAAGCTCATACAGCTGCTAGAGGTAAAAAGAAAACTGGCATACTCGGTTCTGCAGGAAGTGATGGCCAAAACGAACAGCGCCGATTCTGTTATCGGCGAATATAAAAGACTTTCCGCTAACAATGATCTGAACGAATATTTCCTGAATGAATATTCGCTTACCTCGGTCGGTTATGACTTACTGATAAAAAACAAATTGGACGATGCAATAAAGATCCTCAGTTTCAATGCCGGTGAATATCCTTATGCTTCAAATCCATATTATTTCCTGGGTGAGGCATATTGGGCAAAAGACGATAAAAAGACAGCGGCCGGATACTTTAAAAAGGCATTGAGTTTCGATCCCAACTATGATCCTGCCATCAAAGCATTGCGGCGGTAGGCAAAACTCCCCACCGCATACAGGGGGAAGTTGCCCTTGATAAAATGAAAAACGTAATCATTCTTCTATCGGGGATGTCACACCAATCCAGCGTTACATGCATGCAGCATAAAGTATTAACAAAAAATTCGAGTTATGAGACTCCCCCGGGCCCCCGCGTTTAACAATAACACTTATCTTTGAAATAAAAACTGTTCAGTCACACTAACCATCTCATAATAACCCTTAAAAACGCACCCATGAAAATTAATTGTATTGCCATTGATGATGAGCCCCTGGCATTAGATATTATCAAAGATTATTGCTCTAAGGTCGTTTTTTTGAACCTGCTCAAAACTTTTGATAATGCCATTGAATCCATCGAATTTATAAGATCTAATAAAGTCGATCTGATTTTCCTCGATATACAAATGGAGGAATTAACCGGAATTCAATTGCTCAATGCTTTAAAACACAGACCATTGGTGATTTTCACCACGGCGTATGAGCATTATGCGATTCAGGGGTTTGAATTAGATGTGATCGATTACATGCTGAAACCGATCTCCTTTGAACGATTCATTAAGGGAGTGAATAAAGTTTGTGAAAAAATGCAGCTCGATTCCTCACAGAATAAAAATGAGACCCTTAAAACATCCCAGCCGGAAGCACAATTCTTTTTTGTGAAAACAGAAACACGTATGGAAAAAATTGAGAATCAGGATGTTCTTTATGTTGAGGGAATGGGAGATTATTGGCGTATTGTTACAAAAAACAGAAGGATCATGACCCTGATGAATGCCAAAAAGCTGGAGGAGGTACTACATGAACCTCAATTTTGTCGCGTTCATAAATCTTTCTTTGTGGCGCTGGATAAAATTGAATCCATTGAGCGTAACAGAATAAAAATCAGCGATAAGTACATTCCCGTCAGTGAAACCTATCATAAAAATTTCTTTGATTTGATAGAGCGGAAAAAACTTGCATGAATCATGATTCCTTCCTGAATCGGCTCATAATCGTCTGATCGTGTATCTCCTTTGAAAGCGCTTCGATTTTATCGACAGGAACCTCAAAGAGATCCAGCATGATCAATGCATCCAGACAATTATTGAACAAGGGGTCGATGTTAAATCCCAGAACCTCTGAATTCACGCTTAAATATTTTTTAAGCAGAATGGGTAATTTAAACTTAGGATCAATATCGTGAATGAACCGGTCAAGCCGGTTTACGTCCTTGTGCGTATATCTCAGGAACACCGGAAGGTCAATAGTTCCCGGAATCCTGTCTTTGAATGAATTTCGGGGTTTGATGTAAGCCCCATATTCTGAATTGTAGTTGTTTGCTTTCAGAAACCTGACCACAAGACCTTTTGAAATGTCTGAAAATTCGTTGGGAATACTGACCGGCCCGATTAGATAACGATACCTGGGTTCTCGGAGTAAAACATACAAGATCCCTTTCCATAAAAGAAATAGTGACAATACTTTTTTTTGATACTCTTTAACGATGAATGAACGACCCAGTTCAAGCGAAATCCTGAGTACCGGACCAAATTCCTTTTTTATTTTGAATAAACTGTTGATGTAATGTCCTTCTATCCCAAACCGATCCATTATTTCATCTCCCCTCCCGATCCTGTATCCTCCGACAATCTTCTGGGATTCATCATCCCAAATGAAGAGCTGTTCAAAATATGCATCGTAAGTATCCTGGTCTGACTTATTATTTGTACCTTCTCCGATATCACGGTAAGTCAGTTCACGCAGTCGGCTGATTTCTACCATAATATTGGGTATGATCTTTGAAGGGACGCAGAAAATCCTGTTTCCTTGTAGTTTGAAAAGAAAATATTCAGGAGGGATTTCATTTATTTCCTTTTGAATAAGATTTTTCTCAACCGATGGAATTAAAGTAGTCGGTTTTACCGGGGGGGGTGTCCGAAAAGGACATGTTCCCCTGGCAGAAGCTCCAAGACTGTAAGTTTTCATCCGCAACATCTTCCCGAATTCAATGATCTCGCGGAACTCATCCTGCTCACGGACCAATACCGGAGAGCCGATACGGATTTCTATTATATGATCTTTTTTATTAAAAAGCTCCGCCGGCAACCGGAGCGTGCGTAACATCGGGTGAATAATACCTAAAAAATTAAATATTAACGAATTATGCCCACTGAAATAAATGGGAACAATGGGAACCCGGGCCCGTTTTATGAATTTTATAATAGTAAACTGCCAATCCGGATCCATAATCCGAACTCCTTTCCCCCCAAAACTGCTTACTTCTCCTGACGGGAAAATGCCCAGGGGGTTCCCTTGCTGAAGGTGCATAAGGGCTTCTTTGAGCCCTCCAAAACTCGATTGAACATCTTTGCGGGTCTCAAATGGATTTACCCCTAAAAAATAGGATTGGATGGGTTCAATCCTGTTCAGGAGAAAATTTACCAGCAACTTGTATCCGGGATTGACTTCCGAGACAATTTTTGCCAGCAAAATGCCATCAATACCACCGTAGGGATGGTTAGATACAGTTATAAATCCATGGTTTGGGGGAATTTTTTCAACATCTGAGGCTGAAATTCTTATTTGGACCCCCGTTTCACGTATTACTTCATCAAGAAATTCCCGTCTTGGAAGATGATAATTCTTTGAATAGATTGCGTTTACTTTATCAAAATCCAGCAAACGAAAAGCGGCCTGAAGTAAAAGATCGCCTCCTGTTTTTTTCAGAACAGGCATTTTCTTTAATATCTCTTTTTTAGAGATAAGCTCCATCTCAAAACATTTGATCAGGACACTAAATCATAATCCATCTGCTTTCTTGATAAATCAATCCTCTTTACACGGATTCTCAATTTATCGCCCAGTTTAAAACGGTTTCCATATCGTTGACCTATGATCTGATAGTTCTCTTCATCCAGGAAATAAAAATCATCAACAAGATCCCGTAAACGAATCATTCCTTCACATTTGGTTCCTGTTATTTCGGCAAAAATACCCCATTTACTTACACCGGAAACTAAAGCATCATATTCCTGTCCGATTTTGTCGAACATGAATTCGGCTTGTTTATACTTTACCGACATCCGCTCGGCTTCAACGGCTCGGCGCTCCATTTCTGAAGCATGCTCACAGAGGACCTCATATTCATCCTTGTTCACCGAAGGTTCATGTTGAAGATACTTATAGAGTATCCGGTGAACCATTAAATCGGGATAACGCCGTATGGGGGATGTAAAATGTGTGTAATTTTGAAAAGCCAGCCCATAGTGACCGATATTGTTTGTTGAATAATAAGCCTTTGCCATGGTACGTATGGCAATTGTTTCGATCATCGTTTCCGTTCCGGTACCTTTGATATCATTAAAAAGCCGGTTGAATGAAGCAGCCAGCGTCTTTTTTGAACTAACCTTAATCTTATAGCCTAATCTTCCTAAAAATTGTGTGAAGTTTTCAAGTTTTTCAGGATTGGGTGTATCATGGACCCTATATACAAATGTCTTACTATTCCGGTCATCCTTTTTGCTTCCGACCCATTCAGCCACTTTTCTATTAGCTAAAAGCATAAAATCTTCAATCAGTTTATTGGAGTCCTTCATTTCACGCAGGAAAATCTCCAGGGGCCTGCCTGTTTTATCAAGCCGGAAACGGACTTCCTGTGTCTCAAAATTAAATGACCCTTTCCGGAATCTCTCTGCCCTCAATTTACCGGCTATTTTGTTCAAAATCATGATCTCTTCCCGGTATTCATGCCCCTCTCCCTCAATAATCCGCTGAACTTCTTCATAGCTGAACCGGCGGTTTGAGTTAATAACCGTTTTTCCAATCCACTCCTGATATATCCGCCCCTCCTCATCCATTTCAAAAACGGCCGAAAAACACAACCGGTCTTCCCCCTCCTTCAGGGAACATAACCCATTGGATAACCGTTCCGGAAGCATTGGAATGGTCCGCCCGACCATGTAAACGGAGGTTCCCCGCTCTCTTGCCTCCTGATCAATCACTGAACCAGGCTTTACATACCACGAAACATCAGCAATATGTACCCCGACCTCCCAGTGCCCGGTTTCCATTGCCCTTAAAGAAATTGCATCATCGAAATCCTTTGCATCCTCAGGATCAATGGTAATTGTAAAAATATTCCTGAAATCCCTTCGGCGCTGAACCTCCTCAGAACTGATATCAGATTGAAAAGCTGCGGCTTCTTGCTCAGCTTTTTTTGAAAAAGCAAGTGGAAAATCAATCTCTGCAAGGATAGATTGCATCTCTACCTGATCCTCTCCGGGTTTCCCAAGAATTGCTTTTACCTCGCCAAATGGATTTGCAGATTGTTCAGGCCAATCCGTTATGACGGCAACAACCTTCTGACGATTTTTAGCTCCATTGATTTTGGATAAAGGAATAAACAGATCAATAGGCATACTGGTACTGTCGGGCCGGAGAAAAGCAAAATTTTTTGAAATTTCAAGGGTACCAACGAATTGTCGCTTGCTCCTCCTGATAATTTCAATTATCTGACCTTCAGGCTTATGACCTTTTCTTTTAGGAAATAGAAACACTTCTACCTTATCACCGTGCAGGGCATGGTAAGTGTTGGTCGCAGAAATAAAAATATCTTCAGAATGATCCTCGGGAATAACATACGCTTTACCGGTTTGTTTCATATCAACCGTTCCAACAACCTTTGTTTTAAGTTCCCTTGTAAATTCCGGTGATTGAATGTTTATCTGGTATTTTCCCCGTTTCCCCATGATCAGTTCTTCACTCATGAACAGTTGTCCTATTATATTTCTTAAAAGATCTTTCCCGGACCGGTCAACAATTCCAAGCCTTCCTGCAACCTGTTTATAATTGAAACTGCTTTTCGGATTCTGCCGAAAAAGATCCTTAACTGATTTCACAAGGTTACTTTGCTCGTTTTCGATTGTTCTTTTTTTCTTTCCCATGACACCGAAATTAATTTTATACTGAATAAGTGGTTGAGGGCCGTGACCTCGGAACTATCTATAAACAAGGCCTTACAACATTGCAGGGATCTTCCCTGGAATTGCATTAAGTAAATCCCGTGTATAGGCTGATTTCGGATTCCCAAACACGACATCGGCCTCCCCCATTTCCACGATCGATCCGTTCTGCATGACAATAATGCGATCTGACATATATTTAACAACGGCAAGATCATGTGATATAAAAATATAGGTCAACCCAAAATCTCTCTTCAGATCATTCAGGAGATTTAATACCTGAGCTTGTACTGAAACATCCAATGCAGAGACAGACTCATCGCAAATAATCAGACGGGGCTCCACAGCAAGAGCCCTGGCAATGCATATCCGCTGACGCTGACCCCCTGAGAATTCGTGTGGATAGCGGTTATAAATATCCCGTGTAAGGCCGACCATTTCCAACAATTCCACAACTTTATCTCTCCTTACAGCCTGATTCCCATGAAGACCATGCACCTTCATCGGCTCCAGTATGGCTTCACCTACGGTTAATCTTGGATTTAACGAAGCATATGGATCCTGAAAGATGATCTGGAATTCTTTCCGGAATTTTTTCCTGATTTTCAGTGTAATCTTTGTGATATCTGTATTATCAAAGAATACCCGTCCCGCACTGGAAGGAATCAGATCAAGTACAACACGCGCAAGCGTTGTTTTTCCGCTGCCCGATTCCCCGACAATACCCAGGGTTTCTCCCTGGTATACTTCAAGACATGCGTCATGAAGCACCTGGTGTTTCCCGAATTTTTTCCCGAGATGCTCTATCTTCAGTACTGGCTTCTTGGAATATATTTGCTGATGATGTTTTTCACGTTGATCAGGCATGATGACCGATTGCCCGGTGACAAACTTTCCGTTAATAAAATCATTTACAGTAGGAAGCCTGGTCAATCGACTATTCAAAGGAGGCCTACAAGCTAACAATCCTTGTGTGTAAGTGGCTTCGGGATGCCGGAAAATATCCGTCACCGTTCCCATTTCAACGATCCGGCCTTTATGTACCACGATGATACGGTCGGCAAAACCGGAAACCAATCCGAGATCATGAGTTATAAACAGGATGCTCATACCCCGTCGCTCCTGCAATTGCCTTAAAAGTTCTAAAATGGTCTTCTGAACTGTCACATCCAGGGCAGTTGTCGGCTCATCAGCAATAAGAAGGGTCGGATTACAGGATATTGCCATAGCGATCATCACCCGTTGTTTCTGGCCCCCGGAAAGTTCGTGCGGATATGCACTAAAAATTTCAGCCGGTCTTGGTAACCTTACTTCCTCAAACAAGTCTAAAACTTTATAATAGGCATCTTTCGCAGTAAAATTCAAGTGAATTCTCAGGCTCTCTGCAACCTGATCACCACACGTAAAAACGGGATTCAGGGATGACATTGGTTCCTGAAAAATCATGGAAATCGATTTTCCTCTGATGTTTTGTAACTTTTCAGGACCAAGTCCCAACAAGTCAATGAATGTCTCATCTGCTTGTCTGAATAGAATTTTTCCCGAGTTGATCGACGCCGGTGGTTGGGAAATTAATTTCAGGATAGCAAGTGCCGAAACGGTTTTACCGGATCCTGACTCTCCCACCATGGCAACAGTCTCCCGGGGCCTGATGGTGAATGAAAAGTGATCAACAACATTAGAGGCTGGCTTATTCCCATGACAAAAAGAAATACAGAGATCCTGAACACGTAAAACCGGCGAAGCGAACACTACAAAAAATTTTATCAAACCTACAGGTTTTTTCCGAATTGAAATTAACTTTTAATCAAATCTCTGATTAACCCGTAAACATCGCTTGTGGATTTATGATTTTATCGGACTGGTTTTCCCTCGGATCTGTGCGGGATGTGGCAATAATCTATGGCGCCACGAGAAGGTCCTCTGTGGTCTCTGCCTGTATCATTTACCAAAATCCGGTTTTCACCTGGATAATGATAATCCTGTTTCCCGCTTGTTCTGGGGCAGGGAAAGAATTGATCAGGCTACCGCCTTCCTGATTTTCAATAAAGGAAGTAAAGTCCAGCATTTAATCCATCAGCTGAAATACAAGGGTAAAAAGGAAATCGGTACTTTTCTGGGAAAACTCTACGGCGAAATTCTTAAGGATGACATCCATTATAAATATGCTGATTATATCATCCCGGTTCCGCTACATAAGAAAAAATATATGCAAAGGGGATACAATCAAAGTGAGGTGTTCGGCATGGGATTATCGGATTCAATGCGGATTCCAGTCAACCATTCTTTGTTATTGAGGTCTTCCAATACGGGAACCCAAACCCGAAAATCAAGATTTAACCGGTACTTGAATGTAAATGAAATCTTTATATTGAAAAATTCCCGCCCGTTTGAGAATAAATATCTACTTCTGGTCGACGATGTTGTGACAACCGGTGCCACACTCGAATCATGTATTCATACCTTAAACCAAATCCCGGGCGTCCGGGTCGGTGTCGTTTGTATTGCAGCCGCCATTATTTAAATTCCCGCAAGGATAACGGCTTTTTTTAAGGATTTCGGGGTTCCATCTTCGGCGGTGAATTCCAGGTGCACCAGATAAATACCAATCGCTGCCTTTTGACGATCGTCCGTTGTCCCATCCCATATGAAAACAGCGGACTCGGCAGGCAGAATATTATTGGCCAAATGTTTTATCTGTCTGCCCCGTTGATCAAAAATGGTGATCGTGACGGGTTGGTCAGGTCGGATATTTCTTAGGGTGAGTGATAAAAGATCATTAAATCCATCATTATCCGGAGAGAATACCGTTGGAAGAACCTCTATTTCAATGGCCGAATTTTCCGTTTGATATCGATGAGAATTTAAGTATCCCGGTGTTGCATAACCATTTGTTTCAGCTGAGGAGTGCCAGTTTGCGAATTCCCCCGATGGCCGGTCAGGATGATACCGTTCAAGTGAAACTCCCTCATGTGAGATTAACAACGGAAAATGCATATCCGAATTATACTTCACCCGGTCAATTACCAGTTGATCCCACTTCCTTGCCAGAACAAGAGTTCCTGAATCATCTCTAAAAATGGGGAATGATGCCATTTGAGTGAAATTTTCAGGATTCGGACACCAGTAATTCTGTTGAATATTTCTGCTGCTGGAGGTCAGCACCCGATATTCGCCCGGGAATAACAGACTTCCCTGTTGCTCGACAGGATGCCCTCCGTTTAGGATATTCCTGATAGTATCTTCATCAGATATGATCAGTGATTCCAGGTTGATGACTTTTTCCGATCTGTTGTACAACTCAACAAACCGGTCACCTCCGGAAAAAGGATCCGGAAGAAATTCATTGATAACAAGGTCGTTTTTTTCAACCCGATTCGGCAGGGCACATCGAATTGCTTTTGATTCATCGATACTGTTTCCTGCGCAATCCATTAAACCGGGATCCGTTTTGATTTGATATACAATGCCGGTATCAAAGTTTTTTTGAAATCTTAAGATGACTGATTGATAAGAAGGGGACACTAAATGGAGATCCTCTGGAATAAATTCTTCTGGTTCGGTAATGAGTATTTTATTTTTGAGTAATGAAATACTGTCCATTGATTCCGAAAATCTCACTTCCATAAGGTTTGTGTCTCTTATAAAAGCTTCGGTCAAATAGGGTATGATTTCATCTGGTTGGTTTTGGAAAACGGAATTTTGACTCCCGGGGGTACCGCCAAGGGGATGTTTGGAGAAGGACCAGTTATCAGAACACCCACAGGGATTTCCCGGATCTTTCATTTCTAGCGACCACCCGCCTTCCGACTTCAACGACTCCTGATACCAGTCCGGATCGAATTTAATTGTATGAATAATCCTTTGTTCCGGGTCTCTCAGTACCAGCTGTGTACCTTCATTTGAAACGGAAGAAGAAGATGTGAACAACCAGGAACATCTTCCATAACTAAGGTAGGCTGAATCTTTTGCAATAATTAGATAACCCAGGGGTTCTATTTGAACTGAAGAAAAAATCTTTTTGTTGTTCCCAAAAGAAAGAGACCAGTCCTTCATGGATACAGGAAACAAAGTCGTATTGTACAATTCAATAAATTCACCCTCGGGAAGTCCTACAACGGGATCGGGATCTGCCAGTATTTCGTTTATTAAAATTTCATGAACCAATGGATGAAAACAACAAAATCTTATAATAGTATCATGGATTTCATTGCCTGAAATATCTTTCAGATCGTTAACCCTCAAAGAATCACAGGTCCGCTCAGGCAATATCCTGTTAAAGGTCAGCAATACAGTGGAAGGCCTATCCTGAATTTGGATGACTTTCACGGGGTTTTCACCGCATGATGCGATTACATAGTGCTTGGGGTTTTCAGCCGCATTTTTTTCGGGTATCTCAGAATAATTGATTTCCAGCTCTTTATTGTTGAGCATTTCGGTCGATATGATTTTGGGGCAAATGGTATCGCGCTGGACCGGACCTGCATATACATCATCAAAATAGAACTTAGCTGCATTGCTTGAAGTGTACTTGCAAAAGAAACCAAACCAATGTGTGTCATGAAAAGTACTATCAGTAAAAGTTCCAGCGGTAAAAAAACTGGATCCACCGGTGGTGTCAATATACACATTCCAGATTCCCTGATCCAGAGATATAATTTTTATTCTTAAATAATTAACACTGTTGTCTGTTTTGTACACGGGGACGGAAAGAATTTTTTTACAGGAATTGTTGATCTGGCTATAAACCGAAACAGAATCATCACCCCCCCCTACCTGAAGATAAAGAGCCCGGCTGATTTTATTAACTTCATGGGTATCAGCAACAAAATAGATTCTCGCATAATTATTGGCAGAAGTATTAAACGATAGTTTCATCCACCAATTTAATTCCGTTTCTTGTATACGGTTATTTCTGGTAAATAAAACAGAGGTATCACTTCCTGAAGACTTAAGTTGTAATTGTAACTGTTGATTAATTTCGAAATCGTCGGTATTCCCTGTCCAGGAAGGATTTTCCGAAAAATTTCCATCTGAAAATCCATCGTTGATTTGAGCATTCACCAAAATTGGTAAAAAACAAAATATCAGGAATATTGTTTTCATGGTTTTAAGGGTTTATCGTCAGAAGAACTAAAAAGTAATGCTCCCGGCTCTTTTTTTTATATCCGGTACAATATTCTCCTTTGTCTCCGTTTTATTCTATCTTTGGTCTATTATCCCCCAAATTATGAGTTCTTATCCTGGTGTTATGAAACTTGCGGTTATTGGCGCTACCGGGCTTGTCGGAAGAGAAATCCTGAAAGTTCTGGAGGAACATCATTTCATCCCCGACCAGTTGATCCCTGTTGCCTCTCCCAAGTCGGTTGGGCATAACATCGCATTCAACCAATCAATTCTAAGGGTGGGAACCCATGAAGAGGCAATTGCTGCAAGGCCAGAAATCGCAATTTTTTCAGCCGGATCAGCCGTTTCGCTTGAATGGGCCCCACGATATGCACGTGCCGGGATTACCGTTATCGATAATTCATCTGCCTGGCGTATGGAAAATAATATTCCACTAATCGTTCCGGAAATCAATGCACACGTGCTGACCTCAAAGGATAAAATCATTGCCAATCCCAATTGCTCCACCATCCAGATGGTCTTAGTCCTGGCACCATTGCATAAAAAATACAGAATCAGACGGATTGTTGTTTCTACTTACCAGTCCGTGTCGGGAACAGGTGCAAAGGCTGTCCGGCAACTTGAAAACGAACGCAGCGGTATCAAGGGCGAGATGGCCTATCCTTATCCAATTGATTTGAATCTAATCCCACATGGCGGGTCTTTTAAAGAAAATGGTTATACAACCGAGGAAATCAAATTGGTCAATGAAACCCGTAAAATTCTGAATGATCAATCCATCAGAATTACTGCTACCATTGTTCGGGTGCCTGTAATCGGAGGCCATTCTGAGGCGGTTAATATTGAATTTGATAACGATTTTCATCTTTCTGAAATAATTAAGGACCTTGAAAATACTCCGGGTATTTCTGTAATGGATGATGTACAAAAAAATATATATCCAATGCCCTTATTTGCCCAGGGAAAAGACGACGTTTTTGTTGGCCGCATCAGGAGAGATGAATCGATTCACAAGGCATTGAACCTCTTCATCGTTGCCGATAACCTTCGAAAAGGAGCAGCCACCAATGCAGTCCAGATTGCTGAATATCTGATACTGAATGGATTGGCAGATTGATTTTTCCCGCTCCCTGAGGTTCCATTTAATAGAATAACCACCTTCCTCTATTCATTTAAAAATTGATTTATGTTCCCTGTTTGGTTGATTTTTATCAATTTTATTCTATATTTGTAAAACCAGTAATTGGGAACTATTAGAAAGGAATGGTAAATAAAAACACATTTGCTTCAAACTGTGTTGATTGTAATTGCAAATCATCCATATTTAAACATCTTAGCCATCCCGAACTTGACATTATCAGTAATAGTAAGTTTCAGGTTGTATACAAGGCAGGTGAAATCATATTTAAACAAGGTACCCCCTCTCCGTATTTTGTCTGTATTACATCAGGATTAGTAAAGATTTACATCGAAGGTTATGGTAAAAATCTAATCCTGGGATTAGTGAAACCCGTTGATTATATATTTGGACCCGGAATATATGTTGACAACCGGCATCATTATTCTGCGGCAGCCGTTGAGGATTGCACGGCCTGTTTGATCGATGTAAATGTATTTAAAAGACTGATCCGGGAAAACCCTGACTTTGCTGATGAGTTTATCAAAAGAGTGTCATTGCAGGCAATTTTCAATTTTGAACAAGTGATCAGTCTGACTCAAAAGCAAATGCCCGGTCGCATTGCTGATGTGCTTTTTTATCTGTCCGAAAAAATCTATTGCCAAAATCCTTTTGAATTGTCAATTACCAGGCAAGATCTCGCTGACCTCTCTGGAATGTCAAAAGAAAGTGCTATACGGATTTTAAAAGAATTTAAGGAAGAGGGTGTGTTAACGCTTCATGGAAATCATCTTGAAATACTGAATATCAAACAACTACGCCATATTAGTGAAAAAGGGTGATCTCTTCTCTATATTTTTGTGATCCCAGCAATCCGAATTTTTAATTAATTAGTTCAATATCCTTCCATTTTACCAATATCAAATGATTGATATATATCAATGTGTTCCTTGATAAATATCATGTTGTTCTTTGGTAAATCTCACGCTGTAACAAATAGTATTACCTGCATTCTTAGATACATTTGCTTCTATGTTATTTGCACAATACATGAATAGCGAATAATTGTTTATTAACTAAAACTGTAACATTATGAAAAGAATTAAACAATTGATTTTTACTGCAGGATTGGTGTGCTCTGTCGTAATGATCATTTTCACGGCCTGCACGAAGGAAGGTCCTCAGGGACCAGCCGGTCCGGCCGGAAAAGATGGTACTAATGGCACCAATGGTAAAGATGCTAATGCTACTTGCACCCAATGCCATAACTGGAGTGACAGCCTGGTTACGAAAATCTTCCAGTATGACGCTTCCCGCCACTCATTGGGCGAAACGACATTTGAAGGCACCCGTACCTCATGCGCTCCATGTCATACCAGTCAGGGATTTGTGGAGTGCGCCTCAACTGGTTCCGATACCACTGCCGCCCCTGTTTATGATGCAGCCCAAATCAATTGCCGCACTTGTCATAAAATCCATAAGACTTACACAAACAATGACTGGGAACTTATCGTCACTTCAGGATTCAATCCGCGTTATGATAAAACGGTTACGATCGACCTTGCTGCTGATGGTGGAGGATCTAATCTCTGTGCACGTTGTCACCAACCGCGAACCACTTCCCCCTGGCTGACAAACCCTTCCAGCACCACCGATTCATTGAAACCTACCAGCAGTCGGTGGGGCCCGCATTATGGAGCGGCAGGTGTCGTTTTCGCCGCTAAGGGTGCATTTGAGATTGGAACATCCGCATTCAGGTCGACAAATCATAAGGATGCATTGTCATGTGCCACTTGTCATCAGGCACAAGCCCAGGGAGCCCTGGTCGGCGGCCATTCCCTCTGGATGTCGAATGAAGAAGAAGGAATTAAAAACAATGTCAGTTGCAAATCAGCGGGATGCCACTCCTCCCTCGGAAACAATACATTTGACGTCAATGGCAAGGAAACGGAAATTGCCGGTATGATCCAAACCTTGAAGGTCAAATTGGCCGTAGCAGGAATGCTTGATACCAATACAAATAATCTGAAAACTGGTAAATGGTACAAACAAAAACAATTAGCTGTATTCTGGAATTATAAGCTTGCTTACTACGATAAAAGCAATGGAATTCACAACTACCTGTATACCTACGACATGCTTCAGTCTGGCATTGATTATATGGCGAGCCTTGGATATTAGGGTATTATAATGGATAAAAAGGCTTCAGGGGTCCTTCTCTTGAAGCCTTTTATCTTAATGTCAATTTGAACTTCAAATGCTTATGCACATTATTTTTATTTCAATCAATACAAATCTTCTCCGTATGCAAAAGAAAACATTATTTAATCTTGCGTTTGTGCTCATTGGTTTGTTTATCCTTGTCTCTTGTGAATACGCCATTATAACCCCCGATGTGCCACCTCCTCCCCCACCAGGCGATTCCACCTCTTTCTCACTAAAAATCCAACCAATATTTGACAATCTTACTTGCGCCCGTGCTGGATGCCATAATGGCAATGTCGCCCCGGACCTCAGATCTGGTAAATCCTATCAAAGCTTAATGGAGAACAAAATGGTCGTTCCATTCCGACCAGAAGAAAGTATTTTGTATACATGCCTGCTCTCAGGTGGCGTAATGGCTTCCTATGGCAATCCTACTGACAATTCAACCATAAAGTATTGGATTGAAGAAGGAGCCAAGAATAATTAATCCACTGAAGAATCATTAATATTTAATATTAATAAATATGCACAAAATTTATCATCCTATCAAACTGATTCTGCTAATACTGGTTTTCACATTAACCACCGTTGGGGTCAATCAGGCACAGGATTCTATTCCGGTAGAACCTGAATTAACAAAGAAACCACTCGCAAAAGCACCATTCGAAAGCGGTATATGTATGGACCTTCAGACTGTTGTGGTTCAGCCTGCCAAGACACTGGAATTCGTTCTTCAACACAGGTTTGGTACCATTCAAAGTAATTGGAGTGATCTCTTCGGTATTTGGGGGGCTTCAAATATTCGACTCGGATTGAACTTCAGTATTACAAATAACCTCCTTGTTGGTCTTGGAACTACAAAAAATAACCGTTTACAGGATCTGCAGATCAAATATACTTTTCTGCGCCAACGACAAGGAGGATTCCCACTCACTATTTCTGTTTATGGTGATTATGCTTTGAACGCCTTGGGAAAGGATTTTTATGGTGCCGGTTATAAATTCGTCGACCGGTTTTCATTCTATCATGAATTCCTTTTTGCCAGACGATTTTGTAACTATTTCTCAGCCCAGCTCGGACTAAGCTATACCCATTTTAATAAAGTTGATCGTACTGTTGACTCCACGGCAATGAACGACGCGCTTGCTTTTGCCTTGCTTGCACGTTTTAAGCTGAGCCCGCAGTCTTCCATTGTGTTATCCTATCAACAGCCCGTCATTGTTAATTATGATCCGGCATTCGTTGTTAAGTACCCAAATCATTGGCTGGAAATTCCGAAAAACAAAGCCCCCTACCCAAATATCTCTTTGGGATGGGAGGTTTCAACAAGCACACATGCATTTCATTTGTACTTATCTGCCGCTCAAGGGATCATTCCTTCAGAAATGGTTATGAATAATGAAAATAATTTCTTTAATGGTTTTATCCTGATCGGATTTAACCTTACACGATTGTGGAATTTTTAATTTTATCATTCTCTAAAAACAATTGCATATGAAAACAACAAAAAAAATCACTACCGTATTAATTCCGGTTATTATCTCGGTGTTTTTACTGGCCGGTAATTTGGCAACAGCACAACAGTTAAAACCAAAACCATGGCCAGTCCCGGACAAGGATAAAAACATTAAGGCTCCTGGGAAAGCTGATCTGGCAGTCGGGAAAGAACTCTGGGCCAAACACTGCAAATCATGCCATGGCAGCAAAGGATTGGGCGATGGACCAAAAGCTGCTTCTTTGAAGACCTTTCCAGGTGATTTTTCCACCGCTTCATTCCAGTCAGCTACTGATGGTGAACTGTTTTATCGTACCAATAAGGGTCGTGAGGAAATGCCGGCATATGAAAAGAAAATCCCTGATGCTAATGATCGTTGGGCGTTGGTTGCTTACATGCGTACTATGAAAAAATGATGTCATGCTATATGACTGATTTTCAATAAAGGGTGTTGTGGGTCAAATAGCCCCGACACCCTTTGTCATTCCTGATTTAATTATTCAAACTATTCACTTTATGACTTACGAAGCAAATGTCAGACCTGCCTGGATCGTGCTGGTTCTCTTATTACTCTTTATTTTGGCATATACTGTACTTAATGACTCCCCATTGATTCAGTCCATTTCGAACCCACCCAAACAAAATATATCGAGGAAGGGATTTTCAAACTTTAAAAATTCGGCAGAAAATGAGATGTGCCTGAAATGTCATGGCCAGTCCAAGTACTCATATACCAATAAAGAAAATGGAAAAATCATAGTCAAACGAATGTATGCTGAAGCGATTGTGAATAGAGATGATTTTTATGCCTCCAACCATCGTGAATTCAAATGTACGGATTGTCATTCCGAAGATTACATTTCATTTCCCCATTCCGGTGATTTACGAATGGAAGCAATTGCCACTTGTGTCGATTGTCATGGTGGCGATGAAAAATATGCCAAATTCCAATTTGAAACTATCGACACTGCTTTTATGGCCAGTGTCCATTCACAAAAACACAGCGAAGAATTTACTTGTTGGATGTGTCACGATCCGCATACCTATAAAATAAATGCACGGACTACTGAAAATTTAAAAGAAACAATTACCTATGACAATCTGATTTGCCTGAATTGTCATGGAGATAATAACAATTATCAGTTATTATCCAATAAACCCAATCCGAACCTTCTTCAAAAACATGATTGGCTTCCAAATCAATCTTCCCACTTTACCAATGTCCGCTGCATTGAATGTCATACCCGAAACGAAGACACTTTGATCGTTGCACACTTTATTACTCCAAAAAATCAAGCCGTTAAAAAGTGTGAATCCTGTCACTCAAAAAATTCGATTCTGTATGCGTCCCTTTACAAACATCAAATCAAACAGAATATCGAGAAGGTAGGTATTATAAAAGGACTGTTTTTCAGTGAAACAGCCTCAATTGGGCCGGATCGTAATAACAGCTTGAATTTATTAAGTTTTCTTATCATGGGATTGACTGTAATTGCCATTTGTATCCATGTATTTTTACGAATTAAAAACAAATAATTAGACAATGAATAACCATTCATCTGAACGACTTTATTTATATCCTTTATGGATCAGGATATGGCATATGATTAATGCTGTTCTGTGCCTGATACTTATAATTACCGGACTTAGCATTCAGTTCTCAAATCCAAGTGTGGTGGTGAAATTCAAAACGGCTATCTCTGTACATAATATTGCAGGGGTTCTTTTAGCGATAAACTATATTGCTTTTTTTATCGGTAATCTGTTCACAACAAATGGACATCATTATATCATGCCTGTAAGGGGGTTTTTTAAAAGATTGATCATTCAGATTCGCTATTATACAATTGGTATTTTTAAAAAGGAGAATCCTCCATTCCCAATAACCCCGGATCAGAAGTTTAATCCATTACAGCAATTCACATACGTTGCCACGATGTACTTACTTGTTCCGTTGATTGTTCTTTCCGGGTTTGGTTTGTTGTATCCCGAAATGACATTGAAAAGTCTTTTAGGGGCTAGTGGGCTGGAATTGACTGATTTTCTGCATGTGACTGTGGGTTTTTTCATCACCTTGTTTATGTGCATACATATCTATTTCTGCACCATTGGCAAAACCCCGGCCAGTAATTTTAAAAGTATGATCAATGGATTTCATGAATCACATTAAATAACCAAATCGTGAAGGAACAATCAAAAAATAAATCGACTCGTCGGGAATTTCTGAAACAGGGATTGGTCGCCGGTGCCGGAATAGCCGCTGGAACCGGTTTGATTTCATCGCTTCTCGATGCCCGAACTTCGGAATCGGTAGAAAAAGTAAAAGTAATGACCACGGACGGCCAAATTAGGGAGGTCGATAAAGCACAGTTAAAACTTCCTCGCGTTTCCAGAGAGGAATCCCATTACGGAATTCCCGGAAGAAAATTTGTAATGGTGATTGACCTGGCTAAATGTAAAAATGCCAGAAAATGTGTTGAGGCTTGCCAGAAAGGGCATCACTTGCCGAAAGGACAGGAATTTATGAAAATTTATTTACTACAGGATTCTGATAAAACATCCCCCTACTGGTTCCCCAAACCATGTTTTCATTGCGATAACCCGCTTTGCGTCAGTGTTTGTCCCGTTGGCGCCACCTATAAAAGAAGTGACGGTATCGTCCTGGTTGACAATGAACGCTGCATAGGATGTAAATTTTGTATGACCGGTTGCCCGTATTCTACACGTGTTTTTGCATGGAAACATTACCCTGAATTTGACGAAGACAAAGAACCCTACTCTCCTGAGGCCGGCAGTCCTGGAAAAGAAGGAACGGTCTCAAAATGTGATTTCTGCCCCGATCTTATCAGGGTAGGGAAAGTCCCTTACTGCGTTTCAGCCTGCCCGATGGGAGTTATCTATTTCGGCGACATCGATGAAGACACCGTTACCAATGGAACCGATACGTTTCAGTTCAGCCAACTGATAAAAGACCGGGCCGGTTATCGTTACCTTGAAAATTTGGGTACCCGGCCTTGTGTATATTACCTGCCCCCCGTCGACCGTCAATATGATGTAAGCCTTGGATTTGGTGATCTGAATGAGGAGATTAAAAACAGATATAATGAGACCCCCTATGTCAAAAAACACAAACCCTGATTATGGAAAGCGATAAAAATATATTATTGAAAGAATTTGCCCCCCAGCTTAACCGAACTGGTCCTTGGGGCTATGCCTGGATTTCGTTTCTTCTTGCCGTGATCTGTCTGGGCATTGTTGCATTTTTCTTTCAGGTCCTACGGGGCCACGAGGTCACAGGAATGCGAGATAATGTCGTTTGGGGCATATATATTGTAAATTTTATTTTCTTTATGGGTATAAGTTACGCCGGAGCATTAATTTCGGGCACCTTACATTTATTTCGGTCTTCCTGGCGTAAACCCATTATCAGGATGGCAGAATTTATTACTATCATTTCTTTGTTGATTGGCCCTTGCTTTATTCTGTTATGTATTGGCCGACTTGACAAACTTCCTTATCTTGCAATTTTCGGAAGGATCCAATCACCGATTACCTGGGATGTAATCGCGATCTCCACGGATATATT
This sequence comes from Bacteroidales bacterium, assembly GCA_028706295.1. GTDB lineage: Bacteria > Bacteroidota > Bacteroidia > Bacteroidales > FEN-979 > CAIVAT01. The sequence continues at coordinate 73,298 of JAQWBQ010000001.1, read as the reverse complement.
TGGCTGCTTGATTTTTCTGTACCTGGCTGTATTAAGGGACCTGGCGACCCTTCGGGACGATGATATCATCAAACTTTCAAAATGGAGAAAAAAGCTCTATAAGATTCTCGCACTGGGCTATACGGGAACCCCCGAACAACAACTCCGATTGAACCGCGCCACAGATGTTATGGCTGCTATGATCATTGCAATTGCCATTATTGTATATTCGGTTCTGGCCTGGATTTTTAGTGTCACCCTACAACCAGGTTGGCATAGTACTATTTTCGGTCCCTATTTCGTAATTGCCGCCGTATACTCGGGAAGCGCCGTACTAATTTTATCCATGTGGCTCTTTCGCAAAATTTACCATCTTGAGAATTATATTACAAAAAAGCATTTTGTTTCCGTTGGAGTGATTATGTTGGTTTTAGCCGCATTTTACGGGTACTTTACTTTTTCCGACTATCTTACAAAATGGTACGGTTCAGAAAAAAATGATGAGTTACTTATTCGTTTATTGTTTAATGAGTACTATTGGTATTTCATTATTTCTAACTATATTGGAGTACTGTTGCCTCTCATCGTGGTTGGGATACCAAAATTGCGGACTATAACCAATATTACGATCACCTCGGTTGTTGTTATCATTGCACTCTGGCTAAACAGGTATCTGATTGTTGTACCAACTTTAGAGTCGCCTTATTTACCGATACAGGATTCCAGGCCGGAGTGGTTGAATTACGGTGCCACATGGATTGAATGGAGTCTTACAGCTGCCGGAGTTGCCGTGTTTAGTCTACTCTTTACCCTTGCTTCAAAGTTAATCCCGATTGTTCCCATATCGGGATTTCATCATGATTTAGAGGATAAAAAAGAGGGGATTTCAGCATAAATAAAATATTTGATATTTGATCCATATGAAAAAACATATTTCACCGTACAGGATTTCTGTGGTACTTTTATTTTCTCTAGCTTTTGTGCCCGATTCATTTTCGGAAAAAACAACAGATTCACTGACTGTTCCGGAAACAAGACTCTCCCTAAATTACGTTTGTAACGCTAATGATTCTGTAACATTGTCGGCGACACTCAGTGTTAAACGCGATATGACCATCAAATATCTGGAAAATGCATCGCTCTTCTTTTATACTTCCGACGGTTTAAATAAACGTCTTGCCGGTCAGGCCAAAACTGATTCTGAAGGGAATTCCAAAATAACCATTTCATTATCAAACCTTACAGGAGACCAAGAGGATATCATTCACTATACGGTTGAATTTCGTGCTACGGGGATCTATCCGGCAGCAACCGCTGAATTTAACGCAAAACCTGCCAGCCTCAAACAATCGTTCATCATGGAGGATTCACTTCGTGTTTTAAGGATATCGGCAACAGAAAAGAGTACCACAGGAAAAGAAATTCCTGTTCCCCAGGTTACTGTTAACATTTATATTCCAAGACTTTTCAGTTTGCTTAAAATTGGAGAAATAACACTTGATGATTTGGGAGTGGGTACAATGGAGTTCCCAAAAGAACTAATTGGTGATTCATTAGGAAATCTCACCGTTATTTCTAAAATAGAGGAGCATGATCGGTTTGGAACAGTTCAGGTAATGAATTCAATAAATTGGGGGATCCCTAAACATTATATTTATGCTGAAGGACCTTCACGTGAATTGTGGACTCCAATTGCTCCTCTCTGGATGATTATTACCCTGGTCATTTTACTTGTCGGGGTTTGGGCACATTACATTTATGCCATTTATGAACTGGTCATGATCAAACGCCACAATAAAAAGCGAGAGGCGATCAGTCCGACGGTTTAATTTCTCCGTAGTTTTGTACCAGCATGAGAAAGAAAACCGTTAAACCTTCACTTTTAAAATTACTCACTTCCGGCAATGTAAGAAAAGCAAAACTGTTGCTGGGATCGTTCTATACCATTTCGGGTAAAGTTATCCATGGAAACCATTTGGGAAGAAAAATTGGATTTCCTACAGCCAATCTTGAAATTGATAATAACTGTTATGTACTCCCGGCGACTGGGGTTTATGCCGTATTGACTCAGATAGAAGAGCATGAATATCCCGCAATGGCAAATATTGGTTACCGACCTACTTTCAATGGTACTGTTCTGACAATCGAAGTTCATATTTTCGACTTCCAACAAGACATTTACGAAAAAATCGTAAAAGTATCATTTGTCGATCGGATCAGAGATGAAATCAAATTCCCCAAAGTAAATCTCCTGATAGATCAATTAAATCAAGACCGAAAAATCGCTAAAGAATTAATCGTCCGATGGAGTAACCCTGATTCCGACACCACAAACGCCTTCGGTCAGTAAACGGGGTGTAAGGTTCTCTATTTCCAAAAGAAGATTTCCCGCTTTATTAATTCTAAGTTGTTGTTTAAGAATGACTTGAGTAAAACAAGAATCATTGGTACAGGCTTTAATTAAATCGCCGTTTTCCGTTCGAAAGGGCAATTGGTACTCGTTGATTCTTTCTTCTCCCGATGGGGTCTTCATTACCATGTTAAATGCAAGGTCCTTAAATTCAAATGCATTTGATAAATATGCAAACAATATAATATCATAATTTTTTTCTAATTGGCTAATTGGAATTTCAAATTGTAATATTTCAAACCGTTCCCAGGTTCTGTTTGAAAACGGATGATACCAGTCTGTTCGTTCGGGGTTCCCACATCCTGAAATGATAATCAGGAAAATAAAACAGCAGTTAAGCGCTCGGACTACAATCCGTCTCATTTTCATATAATTGATTTTGATTTGCAGGTATTTTGATCAGAAAACAGGCCCCTTCTGTTGCCGGCCTGGTAAAAGTAATTTCACCGCGAAAATTTTCAATTATCATTTTCACAATGACCAATCCAAGCCCCATCCCCCTTTGCTTGGTGGTAAATCCCGGCTTGAAGATGTCCCTTTCCTGGTCGGGCGAAATCCCGCTTCCGTTATCCGTCACGGAAATATAAACCCAGGCTGATTCATTCCAGACTTTAATATCAATTTTACCATTCTGTTTCCCTTCAATTGCCTGTATTGAATTATTGATCAGATTTGTAAATACCCTGTTCAATTGTGATCGATCAGCAATGACATTGTGATCCCCTCCCTCTGAATAGATTTGAAATTGAATTGGTGAAGAATCACGATAAAGCGAAACGACAAAATTTACCACATCATTAACACGCACCAGCTCAAATTTCATCCGCGGTAACTGTGCAAAATTTGAAAAATCTGAAGAAATCTCTGATAAAATGTCTATTTGGGTTATCAGGGTATTAATAAATCGGGACAATTTCATATCTAAGTCGGGAGCATTCTCTTTCCATGCTTTCTCAAAATATTGAGCACTTAATTTCATCGGCGTCAGAGGATTTTTTATTTCATGTGCCACTTGACGCGCCATTTCCCTCCATGCACTTTCTCGTTCAGATTGAGCAAGAAGTCGGGCACTATGCTCCAATTCATCAACCATTCTGTTATATTCGATCACCAGTTGACCAATTTCATCTTTTGTTTTCCATATGATTTTCTCGTTGGATTTCCCGACCCTGATTCCTGAAAGTTTGACTGCTAAAAAATCCAGCGGAGCAGTTATGTGTTTGGAAATCAAAATAGTAAAAAACACACCAAAGATCAATAAAACTATATAAATATTGATAAAGGTTACAAGAAAAGAGGCAATTTCCCGTTTTGATTCATCCCCTTTGGAAAAGTACGGTAAGTTAATGTACCCCAACAGATTATTTTGGATGCCATAAAGTGGGATGTATGCCGAGAGAAAATCCATTTCACCTATTTGCTCTTTATGAACAAAGGTCATTTGTTGTTTCTTTAACAATTGAACCATCGCTTCGGGATTCATTCTGTCTGATATGATACCCGAAGTGAATAATTGTGGCCTGCTTGTTGAAAGTAATAAACCATCCGATCCGTAAAAGTTAATTTCAGTAAAGAATACATTTGATAACTTTATGAGGAAATCATCCATTGTAACGACATTAATATCACCGGGATGCATGGTATTCCCGAATTTGTGCTGAATTTCAATCCGGATAGAAGAAGCTCGTTCTTTTAAACTTTCATTCTCTTTTTTTAAGTTAAATGACAGTATATTGAAAACCTGAATACACCCGGTAATAATCATGGTCAGAATAAGAATCCCTATCAACACAACGTACATTTTGTTTTGAAGCGAACTTTGAAGGATACTTTGGCGGTTTGATATTTTTATTACCAGTGTATAACAAATAATAAAAATTGAAAACAAAAAGAATAAATAGGGAAACGGGGTCATCCAATTCCATAAAGATGGTTTCAGCTTACTGATTAACAATATGGTATTTGTGTCAAGGGGAAATATTTCATGAATATAATCGATTTCTGAGATCCCGCGAATAGAATCAGAACCGCCATATTCCGTCTGTATTTGAGTAGGGTAGGGGTATTGGCCAAATGAATGCAGAAGTCTATTCTCTTTATATATTGCATAAGAAAATGTTCCTTGCGATCGGATATTATTTATGGATTTATCGATGAGAAGTCCTGGAAATCCCGGATCTGCGCTGACTGAGTTAAGATTTATTTCAATAAAGGTCCAGAGGTTCCGGAATTCCGGGGTTTTTATGTTCCCTGGAGAAAAAACTCCTAAATAATTTTCTTTCCCATACCCATAATCCAGAAAAAAAAGGTTTTGTAAACCAGTTGGTCTTCCAAAATCCTTAGTAACCCCATTAAAGAAATCCAGACAATTGAAAAGATCACCCTGCGGCTGAATAGTTAGCTTTTTAATACTATCGCAAACCGTAATCTGAATATTGTATTTATCCCAATAACCGGTAAAGTACCTCTCTTTTAACAAGTCTTGTATTGATCCTGATTGAATTTCTGTGTCAGTATTTTGAGTGAAATATTTCTGCCAGAAAGTTGAATCTGATAAAATGTTTGTTTGCGCTTTCTCAAACATAATCTCTGTAACAGGATTTCTTCTGTTTGACAACTTTGTTACGAACAATTCGTTTGTGGCTTTTAATCTATAATCATTCGCATTATTCATCATCCAGGTCGCAGTAATGGAAAAAAAGGTCAGGAATAAAATGATGCCCGGAAAGGAAAAAATTTGTTTCCCGGCAATTTTTAAACCCCAAAAAATAGATATAAAAACGATGAATAAACTTGTCAAAATTATCCTTTCATGAATAGGTAGAAGCCTAAAAAACAGGAGTCCAGGTAAACACAGGATAATAATCCCAATAAGAACTATCAGGACTTTATGAGACTCTTTAGAATTCCAAAAAACCCGGGTTGATTTATCTATTACTCGGGTAGTTTGATATTTGTCGTCACAAGACGTGGGTTCCCCAATCGGAGAACATATAAAGTTTATAGCGTTTTCAACTATCCGGGAAGAGATAAGCCAATAGGAACAGAATAAAAGAAGAATGATAAGGATACCCAACCCACTTATTGAAACCATTCCGGATACGTCCTGGAGCTGTAATGAAAATGAGGAATTCAGGATTACATCCTTAATCATTAAATACAATCCGTAAAAGAGAAAATTACAAAAAAGCACACTGGTGACTATTTCAACAATTTTGTATTTTCCATATCGGTTGTTACGATACGGGCCTGTCGGATAATTTATGTTAAACACAATACTGAAAATGAACAGGATGATTATATTGATTAAAAAATCACCCAGCGATGGTAAAATAACCGACGATGAATACCAGGCGGGAGAAAATAATTTTGCCTGGTATAAGAAACGAGGAAAGCCAAAAAATTGCTGAAAAAATCGAACGGCTACAAGACCAATCCCAAAAATCAAAATAAATAAAATCCTTCTTTGTTTTATCCAGGGTATTTCATGATAGAAATAGTACAAGAACAGTGAAATCATGATAAAAGTAATGGCTACAAGCACAAATAAAATCCAGGACTGGGCCACACTTAACTCAAGAGACTCGGAGAAAATCAGGTTAAACAAAAAAGTTCCCGAAGCTGAATATATGGAATATTTACCGGGGTTTAGGTCAATCTGAAGACCTGGGCTTTTAATGAACTCAGGAGCAAAATCATTTTTCAGATAATTATTTTCAATACTGTACTCCCATTTTACCGCTATTGCGCCTACATGGTGGTAAGAGCCTACTTTTTTGTGAATTAAAAGGTACCATCCATTTGCCAGTTTTTCAATATATGGTGTGTTGTATGGTTTCTTTGTAAATCGATCCGGAAGAGATATTAGATTTTCATTCCAATAAATTAAACTATCATTTTTAAAAATGTAGTGGCAAATATCGTTACTTGGAAATTCTGAGATAGGCTTATTAAATAAACAACGGTTAGATAGTTGGGTAAGGGTGTCGGCCTGCTGTGATAGTATTTCAAATTCTTTTATTAACGCTTTTTCTTTTTTATGAATTGTTTTTTGAATGGAAGCTGTAATCTTATTTTGATTTAATCGTGATGAGATGGACCACTGATACGATAGAATCAGACCTCCCATTAGAATTGTACCAAGAAGGAACCATTTTGAATAAGAATTTTTCCTTTGATATTCCATTCTTGGTATGTGTTTGATTTGCAATACAATGCACGGCCTTATTGGGGGCCATTTAAGGCATGATCTCAATATTATAATAGTAAACTATAACTTAAATAGAAAACCTCTCTATTGGGCTAAAATTAGCTTTTTTTCTTATTCAGTACAAAAATCAGGCTGGAATATCTATTTTCATTGTAATGAGACCTTAGATTAAACCAGAAGCCATAGATCGGAAATAGCCAGGAGCGCATTTTATTATACTTATATTTGATGCTTAACATCGAGACATAATAGGCATCAAATTTCTGAGGAATCACCTTAATGATATCGTACCCAAATTTTATGGCAAGTTGTGAGAAGGTCTCTTGGGAAAAATGGTAAAGATGTCGCGGGACATCATAAGCCGCCCAGTATTCTTTAAAATATCGGGCGTCAAGAGAATTGCAATTGGGCACGGCAATAACAAGAATTCCATCATCAGACAATAAATCATGGATTTCCCCCATGGTTTCATTGAGGTCGTGAATGTGTTCAAGTACGTGCCACATGGTAATACAGTCGATACTTCCCTGTAAAATATCCAGATTATGCAAAGAATCAGCAACATTTAAATTATTTTGTAAGGCAAAATTTCTACCGCGTTCATTGGGTTCTACACCCCAAGCTTTGAATCCATGCTCTTTACAATACGTTAAAAATTCACCAGTTCCACAACCAATATCGAGTATATTGGATCCAGATATAAATGACCTGACCAAATTGAATTTAATTCTGATTGACTGTTTTCTTATTAGCCCATAGATACTGTCAATGAATCTTTTTTTGCGCAACCCATGGGATAAATATTCATCAGAGGCGTAATAAATTCCTATTTTTTCAACCAAGGGTCGTGGGTTTACAAATATTAATCCACATTTCACGCATTTTACCAATGAAAACTTTTCTCCCGAGAAAAACCAATCTGTTATTTCCATATAGGGATTAAAATTCCGTGAGGAACAAATTGGACACTGTTCAAGAATTTCTGACATCGATTACCGTTTCACGTGGAACATTAATAATTAAGATAAACAATGAGTACTGAAATGTCACTTGGAGAAACGCCACTAATTCTTCCCGCCTGACCTACCGTTGCCGGTTTCAGTTTTGATAACTTTTCCCTGGCTTCTGAAGAAATAGAATTCAGACGATGATAATCAAAGTTCTCTGGGATTTTCTGATTTTCTAATGCTATCATTTTCAAGGCCAGTTCTTGTTCTTTAAGAATATACGACTGATATTTAATTTTTAATTCCGCTTCTTCAATAATTTCTCTATCAATTTCTTTATTGATTTTAATATAATTCGAGAGTAAGTCTAGGTTCGCTATGAGTCCCGTTAAGGTAATATTTGGCCTGAGCAGAATAGAGGAGATCCTTTGTTTCTGTAAAATTTCCTTCGACCCCACGGATATCAGATATTGATTGACGATCTCAGGTGAGACACTTGATTTCTGTAAAAAATTGATCAGCATATTTACCTGATTGTACTTATTCTGAGTTTTTAAAAATCTATCATTTGAAATCAGGCCAAGGGTATAACCTACCGGAGTAAGTCGTTCGTCTGCATTATCTTGTCTTAAAAGAATTCGAAATTCCGCTCTTGATGTAAACATTCTATAGGGCTCTTCAGTTCCCTTTGTTATCAGGTCATCTATTAGAACGCCAATATAAGCATCTGATCTTTGAAGGCTAAATGGTTCTTTTTCATTAATACTTTGATGGGCATTAATTCCCGCAACAAGGCCTTGTGCAGCGGCCTCTTCGTACCCTGTTGTCCCGTTAATCTGTCCTGCAAAAAATAAATTCTTAATTAGCTTGGTTTCTAAAGTTGAGGACAACTGATCCGGAGGGAAATAATCGTATTCAATGGCATAACCAGGCCTGAAAAATTTAGCATCTTTAAACCCGGGAATCAGTCTTAATGCTTTAAATTGTACGTCTTCTGGCAGCGAGGATGAAAATCCATTTACATAATATTCAACAGTTTCCCATCCTTCCGGTTCAATAAATAACTGATGACTATCCTTAGAAGCAAATCTTTCAATTTTATCTTCAATTGATGGGCAATAACGCGGTCCCTTCCCTTTTATTCTTCCAGAAAATAATGGAGATTTTTTAAATCCTGATCTTAGAACTTCGTGTACTTTTTTACTCGTGTAAGTAAGAAAACAGTCTTTTTGAGTTTTCAAGGTACTGGTGTCCGTAAAAGAAAATTTTCCGGGATTTTCATCTCCCGGTTGCTTTTCCATTTTTGAAAAATCCAATGTGCGACCATCTACTCTTACCGGTGTTCCGGTTTTCATTCTTTTTGATTCAAAGCCAATCTTGACTAATTGCTCTGTTAAAAATCTCGCAGCCCGTTCGCCTAATCTTCCCCCACTGAAGCTTTTTTCACCTATATGTATAATACCATTTAAAAAGGTTCCCGTTGAAAGAATAACCGATTTACATTGGAATGACATTCCCAAACCGGTCTTAACACCAATTACCCTACCTTGAACTATCAGTATTTCCTCAACAAAGTCCTGCCAAAAAAATATTCTTTTGTTATTCTCCAGAAATTTCCGCCATTCACTTGAAAACAGATATCGGTCATTCTGTGACCGTGGACTCCACATAGCCGGTCCTTTCGATTTGTTCAACATCCTGAACTGAATCATTGACCGGTCACTAACAATTCCTGAATATCCCCCCAAGGCATCGATTTCTCTTATAATCTGACCTTTTGCAACTCCTCCAATAGACGGATTACATGACATTTGAGCCATGTTCGACATATTCATCGTTATCAGTAATACCGTCGAGCCAAGGTTTGCTGCAGCCATTGCTGCTTCACATCCAGCATGACCAGCGCCTATTACTATAATCTCATAACGATCCATTTTGCCGTTTCACGTGAAACAAGGTTCTAATAAAAGTTCAGAATTTATTTAAATAATAGTTCTCTTTCTCGCGAATGATTTTTTTCTCCTTTTTTGTTTTATCCTTATATCCCAATAAATGCAAAATCCCATGAGCCATAACTCTTTTAAGTTCAGCTGAAGGTGAGGTTTTAAAGATTGCAGCGTTTTCTCTTATTCTAGGTATGCTAATATATATATCGCCTGTTATCGGCTCCGACTTTAGGTTATATTGAAAAGCAATTACGTCCGTGTAATCATTCTTATTCAGGTATTTCTTGTTTATCTTCAGTAAATAAGCGTCACTACAAAATATAAAATTCAGGTTCTCTGCTATTCTTCCTTCCTCTGATAATATTTTTAAATACCAACCCCTTAACCTTGTCTTTTCCTTTAGTAAAAACTCAATATCCTCTTTAAAAAAATTGAAAGCACTCATAATTTTTTTTGCTTGACATCAACCTCACTATGCCAGTATTCTTTAAGCTTATTTATTCTGAACAGAGATTTTTCGTAATTCATACTTGATACATAGAAAACTAATATGATGCTCTTTGCATTAACAGAAATAGTAATTTCATCAGTTAGTGACTTTATAATAAAAATGTCTTTTGCAAGCTTGTGTTTTCGAACTTCTCGGTCGAAAATATCTTCCTCTCTTTCCGATTCTTCTCCATCTATTTTTAACCTTATCTTGAAAACCAATCCTTTTGCATTTCGGTCAAATTGAATTGAGATTGCTTTTTTTTCTTCATTATTAATGGAGAACAGGATTTCTACAGCTTCAGTTGTCGCCAAAAGAATATTGCCAAAATATTCATTGTTAATATTATAGAAATCACAGATCTCTTCAATAAATCGTTCCAGTTTCACTGATTCTCCTTTTCCATTAATAAGGATTTCTCTGTAATCTTTATTCATAATTCTTTTCAAGTTTAACAATGTAACTATCTACTTTATTTTTATAAAAGTATTTAAGTGCCGGTAACTCCATTTTTAACATTTCGCTCCCGGTTCTTGTTTTGTTCTTATACTTAATTTTCTGATTAGGGTTACTTAATTCATTACTTTTTGCCGTCTCCGATTCTCTTTTTTCTTCTTTTTCTCTTTGAAGCTCTGCTTTTTCGGATTCAAGTAATCGTGATAAAATCTGTTTTTGCCTCTCCATAACCATTCTACTCAAATTTTTGTTTACCAGGTCTTTTTCTAATTGTTCCATTTCTTTTGCAGCTTCTGTCATTGCATCCTTTTCTGTTTTTGATAATTCTTCGGTATTATCCTTTAGTTTCTGTAACTCCATTCTAATAGCTTCCTGACGGGCCGCTAGTTTGGCCATCTCTTTATTGAAGCTATCACTGTTCCCCATTTTATCTGCCTTCTTCGACTTTTCGATTTCAGATCTAAGTTTTTCTAATTGCTTTCCTAAATTGTTTTGCATTTCCCTTATATCATTTGCATTTCGTTTTCCACTTTTCATCCCCGGATTTTTACAGGTTTTTGATCCGCTTTTTGAATTCATGCTCTGCGACATTTTCTCTTCCATTTTTTCAAGTGACTCTTTCATTAAAATAGCAATGTTATTCAGGGATGTCATAATATATTGCTGCTTTGCAACTCCTAAATTAATATTTCTTGCCTCGAGGGCTTCTGCTGCCATTTCTATGTTTTCTTTTAGTGAGGATAATTCATGATTAAGTATGGGTCTCACTAAAACTTGTCGTTTCCCGATTGCACGTACTGAGTCTTCGATAACTTGTACTCTTATTGCAAATTCTTTTTGTTTATTTAGATTTTCCAAGTATCTGGGATCTATTCTTGAAACTATTCTTGTTTTATATATCAACTCTTCCTCCTCAAAAGAAAGTCTTATCAAGTTTTCCAATAAAATCCTAATCGATTTTGCATCTTCACTATCCTGTTCTATCTCTGAATCATACATTTCAGATTCCAATTGGTCTGCCAACTCCTTTAGCTCCTTTCCTGTTGATCTCTGAATTTGAGATGATTTCTGCTTATCGCCTTTTTCAAGCATTTTCTTTGACTTATCCAGATTTTTTGAAATTGTATCCCTTTTGTTTTTTGTATCTCCAATATTTACCGGATTTTCAATAAGTTTATTGTCAATCTCAATTTGTGCTAATTTATTAAGTAATCTTTTTGTACTATCAGTCGTTTTATTAAGGTTCTCCTTGATTTTTGAATTTTCGTCTGAAGGTTGTTTCGTTTTATCTGATAATTTGTTTAATTCTTCAGCCTTTTCTTTCAGTTCTTTAATTGTCTCCTCGAGTCTCTTTTCAATTTCCAGTTGTTTTAATAAGGATAAATTTCTATCTAACTCCTTTTCAAGATCCTTATTTGACAACTTAATCTTTTCCATCAAATCATTTATCTTTTCCTTGTTTACGTTTTCCAACAATTTCTTGATTTCTTCTACCTGCTTTTTCATCTCTTCTGTCAATATTTGTTGAAAGAGCTCATATATTTGTTTTTGTTTTTCTAGAATTCTTTCACTGCTATTTGTATTCTTTCTTTCTGATTCAAGAATATTTTTAGATTTTGTGTTTATTTCAGTTAGTTTATTTGTAATAGCTTCATTTTTCTCTAAGATGTTTTTTAACTGTTGTTTATCCTGCCAGTTTAATGTTTTCTGGTCAATCATTCTTTTTTGCACTTCATCTATTTCCTTTCTGATATTTTTCGTTTCTGAAATACTGGTTTTAATAATTTTATCTCGCTTCTGCTCCTCCTTGTTTATTTCATCTTTGATCTGATATATAGATCTTTTTCTAAATGTCTTTATTTCAGATTTTGTGCTTTTCGGGCCATGTATCCCATCATTATCAAAGATTTCGAAATAATAAATCAATTCCGTGTTTTCGGGAATAACTATTGAGTCAAAATCAATGTAATGGTTGAAAATCTGGTCATTTTTTGATTTATCAATGTATACTTCCTGTTTATAGATAAAAGGCGAATAACGAGAAGAATCGGCAGAAAAATAATAATTAAACAAAAGTCTAGAAAAACCATAGTCATCCTTAACGGTTCCTTCGAAAAAGAAAGAATTGCTTCCGTTTGAACTTTTACTATTATTAATAAAAATTGAGGGAAAACCATCTGGAATCACCACAATTCTATATTGAAGAGAATCGGCTTTATTAGAATAATTATTATAGGGAATTAAAGTATATGAAAAAGAATTATTTGCAATAATTCTGTGTTCAAAGGCATTGCTTTTTTCTTTATTTATAATCACGTTTGAACTATCTGTTCTAAGTACAACCCGTGATACATCTTTTGTAATGATTTTCCAGTTCAGGATACTTCCTTCGGGGACATTGCAATCACCCTGGTTTTCATGTATTTCTTCCAATTTATTTATATAAGAAGGGAAAATTATTTTCAAATCAAATGAAAGAATCACCGGTTTGGGGAATACTTTGATCATGTAAGTATCCGAAAGAAAACCGTCTGCTTTGATCTTAAAATCCGTGCTTTTTTGAATAGAATTAAAAGTATATGAGAATACAAAATTCTTTTTCCCTTTCATTTTAAAATCCATTCCCTCGTAATTTATAGAAATTTCCAAGGGAATTTCTGTTCCGGAAACCTGAATGTTCAATTCAAAATCCTCTTGTTGCGATGCTATAAGATTGTTATTCAGGATTTTTATCTGAAAAGGTGGTGGTTTAAAAAAGGGCTTATTAAAATGGATCATACGATTTGTGGGCTCTGAAATGGTGGTGGGCGCAATAATCAATAAACTAATTATAACTAATAAGGGGATTATTGAATATTTGAGTAATTTGATGGTGTTGCGAATACTAATTACCTTGTTAAATTCGAAAATTTTAAGTTCATTGGTCCTTTGTACAATGCTTGCGTGGAGAAGTGCAGTTTCCCGGGGATTTTCATGATTCAATTCAATCAGTTGCAAAGTATTAATCAGCTTATCGTCAATATCCTTAAAGTGGTCACCAATAATTACAGCAGCTTGCTTTGTTGATAAATGTTTACCGATATTTAAAAACTTTAAACCCGGAATAAGGATAGTCCAAGCTAATAAATAAGCTGTAATAACAAAAAAACTATAGAAAAGAATAGTTTTTACAAGAGGACTCAAATAGAAATAGTATTCTATCATTATCAGGGCTAAGTATATTCCAGCCAGGGAGCCTATCGATATCAATAAACCTTTTATTATCCTGTTTTTATAATATTTTCGGATGAAGTCATTTATTTTATTTATCAATATGTTATCATTTGATAAAATCATACTTTGCTTAAAAGAGGATGACTGTGTTTTTCTTGTTTTGTAGGACAAAATTACTAATATCGGACTACCCGAGGTGAAGGTTTGGCAGAATAGTATATTTTTGTATTTTAAGAAACAGAAGAAACATGGGAAATTCAGTCCGGGTCAGGTTTGCACCAAGTCCAACGGGACCTTTACATATTGGTGGTGTTCGCACAGCTTTATATAATTTTCTTTTTGCACGCCAGAAAGGAGGTTCCTTTATTCTACGTATTGAAGATACAGACCGGAACCGATATGTAGAAGGAGCGGAGCAATATATTACAGAATCGTTGAAGTGGTGTGGTTTGGAATTTGATGAAAGTCCTGACAGAGGAGGACCTTTCGCTCCGTACCGACAATCGGAACGCTCTGATATTTATTCAAAATATATACATAAACTGATCGAATCAGGACATGCATATTTTGCGTTCGATACAGAAGAAGAATTAGATCAACGCCGTGAATCCTGTAAGGAGTCAAAAGATATTTTCACCTATGACCATCATTCAAGAACCTATCTGATTAATTCTCTTACATTGAGTCGGCAGGAGACAGAACACAAGCTTCGATCAGGGGTTCCATATGTAATCAGAGTAAAAATTCCTGAGAATGAGAAAGTCATTGTCAATGATTTGATCCGGGGGGAGGTAGTTGTTGAAACGAACAATCTTGATGATAAGGTACTTTTTAAATCAGACGGATTGCCCACATATCATCTGGCAAATGTTGTTGATGACTATTTAATGAAGATCACACATGTAATCAGAGGGGAGGAGTGGTTACCTTCGGCACCGCTACATGTTTTGTTGTATCGTTTTTTCGGGTGGGAGAATAGCATGCCCGAATTTGCGCATCTACCCTTAATTCTGAAGCCTGATGGGAACGGAAAATTAAGTAAAAGAGATGGTGATCGGTTGGGGTTTCCGGTATTCCCTATGGCATGGAAAGATCCGGTTTCAGGAGAAATATTCTCAGGGTATCGAGAATCGGGATATTTACCGGAAGCATTCCTCAACATCATGGTTCACTTAGGATGGAACCCGGGTACTGACCGTGAATTATTTACCCTAACTGAGCTTACGGAAGAATTTTCGCTTCACCGCGTAGGGAAGCACGGTTCAAAATTCGATGTTGAAAAGGCACGGTGGTTTAATCATCAGTATTTGCAATTATCATCAGATGAAGATTTATATGGTTATATCCAGCCCTATTTAAGGGAACATTCGATTAACCCATCAAAAAACCTGGCTGTTCATATATTGCATTTAATAAAAGACCGCGCATTTCTGATACCTGATCTCTGGAGTCAGTCCTGGTTTTTCTTTATTCGTCCCCGGGAATTTGATAATGCGGTTTATCAAAAAATATGGAAACCCGATACAGCCCAAACGATATCGGATTTTTGTCGGGAGCTAAAAGAAGCAAGCGTCTTTAATAAAGAGGAATTACAACCATTTATTCAGGATTTTGCCGCCCGAAAATCACTCAAAATGGGTCAATTGATGAATCCCTTGCGGCTCATGGCAGTAGGATCAAATCAAGGTCCGGGAATGATTGATATTATGCTCGCTCTTGGAGAAGAGGAGTTCATTTCCAGAATTGAGGAGGGAATGATACGATTAACTTCTTCAACATGATGGAAAAGCAATGTCAATATTCCGAAAAACAAAACCCCAACTAATAACAGATCAATTAGTTGGGGCCAGTTACGTTGTCCGACCAGGGCTCGAACCTGGACTTTACTGATCCAGAGTCAGTCGTGTTGCCAGTTACACCATCGGACAATACGGGTGCAAAATTACGCAATCTTTTTATATCATGTCAAGTTTTCCCGTACTTTTTCTGATTTGTTCCATGAATCCTTTAGTGCAACAGCCCTGTTAAAAACAAGATTTCCCGGTTTGGAGTCGGGATCGACAGAAAAGTAGCCAATCCGTTCAAATTGAAATTTATCGTCTATCGAGGCTTTAAGTACTTCAGGTTCAATAAAGGCTTTGATTATCTTCAAAGAATCTGGATTCAGGAAATCAAGATAGGTTTTACCTTCGGGAGTTTCATCAGGATTTTCTTTAAGAAATAAGCGGTCATACAATCTCACTTCTGCTGTAATGGCAAATTGTTCTGAGACCCAGTGAAGGGTACCCTTAACTTTACGGTTACTGTCGGGCATTCCGCTTTTTGTAGCCGGATCGTAGGAGCAATGGATCAATGTAATCTTACCAGTGGCGGGATCTTTATCAACGGAATTGCATTTGATAATATAGGCTGACCTAAGGCGGACTTCGCGACCCGGAGCCAGTCTGAAGAATTTCGAAGGTGGATTATCCATAAAGTCATCCCGTTCAATAAAAAATGTTTTTGTAAAGGGTACCATTCTTTTGCCCATTGAAGGGTCCTCGGGGTTGTTTATGGCCTCCATTTCTTCGACTTGACCGTCGGGATAATTGTCAATTATGACCTTAACCGGATCAAGAACCGCCATCATTCTTTTGGCTTTTTTGTTTAAATCTTCACGAAGGCAGAATTCGAGCAAACTAACATCGATAAAATTATCTCTTTTTGCCACGCCAATTGTCTCAGCGAAATTCCGTATAGATTCGGGGGTATATCCTCGTCGTCGCAAACCGCAAATAGTTGGCATCCGAGGATCGTCCCAACCATTAACGTATTTATTATTAACCAATTCCAGTAATTTTCTTTTACTCATGACCGTGAAAGTCATGTTTAACCTGGCAAACTCAATTTGCCGTGGGGCGTAAATCCCGATTTCACGGATGAACCAATCATATAATGGCCTGTGAACTTCAAATTCGAGTGTACAAATAGAGTGCGTAATTCTTTCGATAGAGTCGGATTGACCATGAGCAAAGTCGTACATAGGGTAAATACACCATTTATCGCCGGTACGGTGATGGGATGCGTGTAATATCCTATAAAGTACAGGATCGCGCATGTGCATATTGGGGGAGGCCATATCTATTTTTGCCCTTAAAACTTTAGTTCCGTCCTCAAATTCACCCTGACGCATTTTTTCGAAGAGCGACAAATTCTCTTCAACACTTCGAGTTCTGTAAGGGCTTTCTTTCCCTGGTCTTGTCGGGGTTCCACGGGTTTCACTAATTTCTTCAGCGGTCATATCACATACATACGCTTTCCCTTTTTTTATTAAAATGCAAGCGTACTCGTACAGTTGGTCAAAATAGTCAGAAGCATAAAAGAGCCGGTCCTCCCAGTCAAATCCAAGCCATTTGACATCTTCCATGATTGAATCTACATATTCCACATCTTCTTTGACCGGATTTGTATCGTCAAACCGGAGATTGGTTTTACCATTGTATTTTCTTCCAAGCCCAAAATTTAGGCAAATGGATTTCGCGTGTCCAATGTGAAGGTAACCATTTGGTTCCGGAGGAAATCTGGTGTGTACCCTTCCGTCATTGATCCCTGATCGCAAATCTTCTTCTATAATTTCCTCAATAAAATTCAGTGATTTGGATTCTTTGTCTTCACCCGGTTTGTTAATTTCTGTCATAATCTCTGGTAATGTTCAATAGTGATGATAAATTCGATACAAACTTACTTATTTTTACACATTTGACAGGTCGCATTTTATGAATTTGATAACTTCGGCTTCTAAACTATACTATCATGGGCACGATTATATTGGAAGGAATGGAATTTTTCGCATTTCATGGCTGTTTTAAAGAGGAACAGATTATCGGATCAAGGTTTACGGTTGATCTTCAAATTGAAACAGATACAAAGGGCGCCGAGCAGTCGGACCATTTAGCTGACACTGTGGATTATGTAAAGCTGTATCGGGGTGTAAAATCAGAGATGGAACAAAAATCTCACCTTTTGGAGCATGTAGCCAATCGTATTGTTTCTTACATCCGGAATGATTTTCCGGAAATCGACCGCATAGAAATCAAGATAGCGAAAATGAATCCACCCATTGGAGGAAAAATCAGGCAGGTTTGTTTTAAATTGATCTGGGTTAAATGACCTTGCGGGAATCTGTTTTTTTTTATATTTTTGCATTCGCTAAATGGTTTCGTGGCCGAGTGGCTAGGCAGCGGTCTGCAAAACCGCGTACAGCGGTTCGACTCCGCTCGAAACCTCAAAAACCTGATCAATACGGATCAGGTTTTTTTATTTCTGTCGGAAAATAAAAACGTATTCACTGATTAGAATAAGGGTTATGGTAAAAGCACTACTCAGACCAATTCTCAGTAATGTTTTGAAAAATTCAATAAAACGGAAAATTTCAAGGAAAAAGAGGAACGTATGATGTATCAAAACCAGGATTATGGTATAATACAGAAACCATTTAATTCCCTGGTTTTTCAGAGAAGGGGTATCACCGATAAGGGTTTCGGGTCCGGATGAGATGGAATTTATCACGAAAGGACGAGCAAAGGCCATTATTACGCACGACGCTGCATTTAAGCCAATGGTATTGGTAAATATATCCACACCCAAACCGAGGAGGAAGGATGAAATCAGCATAATTCCTCTTGAAACACTGAATGGAAGCAAAAGAATAAAATATACATAGAAAAGGGGATTGACATAACCGCCCAGGTTAACATGATTAAGAATCAGTACCTGAAGTAAAATCAAAAAGAAGAACCTAACTATATTAAAAAAAACGGTTCGGGATGTCATGAATAAGTACCGGTTTAAGGGTCTTTACTTTACTCTGATTTAAATGATTTTTTTAATTCTTCCTTTTCTTTTCTCATTAGATCTACAACCACTTCAACATATCCAAGACTATTAAAATCGGTAGAAAAGAGAATTCTGCCGGTGTTAAAATTTTCGTCGGGTGCAATAGAAAAATCGTCGATCGTTCCGATGAGTAATCCTTCTGGAAAAATATTCGAATTTCCGCTGGTTATGATTGTATCACCTCTAACCATTACGATATGTTTAGGAATTTCCCTTACCTGACCTTTCCGGTAATTGCCCCCGGGCCATTCAACGTTGACCAATTGATCATTCTTCTTAAATTTTCCTGAAACATGGCTGTCTTTATTCAGCATTGACATGATCCAGCTAAAATGAGGTGAAACGCCTACTACCTGACCTACCAGTTTGTTTCCGATTATCACACCCATATGGTTTTCTATTCCATGGAGGGCTCCTTTATTGATCATCAAGAAATTGTTTCGTTTATTGGTAGAATTGCTGATGACCTTGGCACTGATATATTTATACTCCAGTCGTACAACTGTATCTTTTTTATAAAATACATTCTGATCGGACTGATAAAATGCTTCGGGTATTCTTGAGTGAAGTTTTGCCATTTCTTCTATTAAAACCCGATTGGTTTTCTTCAGTGTAAAATATTCGGAAATGCCGTTGAAAACATTATTAACCGATCCGGAAAAGGCATTGGCTACGTTAAAAAGTGAACTTCCCTGGAAGTCGTTGTAATTAAAAAAAAGGATCAGGGAAGCCAGCTCCAGGATTAAAAAAAGGAAATAAAAATATTGTTCACGTAGGAATATAAAAAGATTCCGCATTTGAGCCCTTACTTGATGAGGAAGGTAAATTTATCAAAATTCTTTAATGCGATTCCTGTTCCGCGGGCCACGGCACGGAGTGGATCTTCAGCCACATGAACTTTCAGTTTTGTTTTTAGATGGATTCGTTTATCAAGACCTCTCAGAAGGGCGCCGCCGCCAGTAAGATAAATTCCCGTCTCAAAAATATCAGAGGCCAGTTCCGGGGGGGTCATTTCAAGTGCATTCAGAACAGCTGCTTCAATTTTTGCGACGGATTTATCAAGAGAATGGGCAATTTCGGCATGATTAACAATAACTTCTTTGGGAATGCCCGTCAGCAGGTCCCGGCCATGGACCGGATAGTCCGGAGGCGGATTATCGATATCTGACAGGGCAGCGCCCACTTCGATTTTTATTCTTTCAGCTGTACGTTCACCCACATTAATATTGTGTTGTTTGCGCATGTATTCTTCGATATCGGCATTAAACTCATCGCCTGCAATCCGGATCGATTTATTGTTGACAATACCTCCGAGTGCAATCACTGCAATTTCGCTGGTTCCACCACCGATATCGATGACCATGTTGCCAACCGGTTCAAGAACATCGATACCAATTCCGATGGCCGCTGCCATTGGTTCATGAATCAGACGAACTTCTTTTGCTCCGGCCTGTTCGGCAGAATCTTTTACCGCGCGTTCTTCCACTTCGGTTATTCCGGAAGGAATGCAGATTACCATTTTAAGTGCCGGAGGGAACCAAGATTTCCGCAGTTCGATCATTTTTATCAATTCTCTGATCATGTGTTCGGCTGCCTGGAAATCAGCAATAACACCGCCACGAAGAGGCCGGATGGTTTTAATATTTTCGTGTGTTTTTCCATGCATCATTTGGGCCTTTTTCCCAACAGCAATGATCTTTCCAGAACTACGTTCAATTGCAACGATAGAAGGTTCGTCAACGACAACCTTGTCATTATATATGATGATGGTATTGGCAGTACCTAAATCTATTGCTATTTCTTTGGTAAACAATCCCATAAGTTAAATTTTTTAATGTTTGAAATGGCGAACACCGGTGAAAACCATGGCCATCCCATGTGCGTTGCAAAAATTAATTGAATCAGCATCTCTTATCGAGCCACCTGGTTGGATCACGGCTGATACACCAGCATTATGTGCAAATTCCACGGAGTCGGCAAAAGGGAAGAAAGCATCAGAAGCCATGATGGATCCTTCGGTGTCAAATCCAAAAGCACGGGCTTTTAAGATGGCCTGTTTCAAGGCGTCGACCCGGGAGGTTTGGCCCATGCCACATCCGATGAGCTGATGGTTTTTAACAAGAACTATTGTATTGGATTTCAAATGTTTAACAACTTTATTTGCAAAAATAAGTTCATTTGTTTCATTCTTATCCGGTTTTCGTTCCGTTACATACTGAAAATCACTCAAATTCTCAGTTTTCAAATCTTTTTCCTGAAACAGCACTCCATTCAAGGATGATTTAAATTGTGTATCGGAGAAATCGAATGAATTTTTTTGCAAAATTATTCTATTTTTCTTTGTTTTCAGATGTTCCAATGAACCCGAATCGAAATCGTCAGCAATGAGGATTTCGAAGAATAATTTATCGATTTCATCAGCTGTTTCCGGATTAATCTTTTGGTTGGTAATAATAATACCGCCATAAGCAGAAGCCGGGTCACAAGCAAGTGCATCCAGATATGCCTGTTTTAGCGTTGATCGCGAAGCAATTCCACAAGGATTTGTATGTTTGATGATCGCGACTGTCGGGTCAGAGAATTCTTTGATTAGGTTAATTGCCGCATCAACATCCACCAGGTTATTGTATGATAATTCTTTCCCGTGCAGTTGCTTGAACACCAGATTTAAATCACCGAAAAAAGAGGCATTTTGATGCGGATTTTCGCCATAGCGTAACGACCTGGCAACGGGTACACTTTGTTTAAAAACATTAAGTTTTGCGAATTGGTTAAAGTATTTAAATATCTGGGTATCGTAGTGTGAAGAAATGTCAAACGCTTTAGCAGCAAAGTATCTGCGTTCCTGTAAGGAAGTAAATCCGCTATTATTCAAAAGAATTTCCATCAGGGGCTGATACTCACTGGCTGAAGGGATAACAACCACATGGCTGAAGTTCTTTGCGGCGGCTCTGATCAGGGATATTCCTCCGATATCAATTTTTTCAATAATCTCATTCTGATCTGTGGTTGTTGACGCCGTTTTTTCGAATGGGTAGAGATCAACAACAACCAGGTCGACGGAAGGTATTTCATATTTATCCATGTCGTTGACATCAGACAAAAGTTCGCGTCGCCATAAAATTCCGCCAAAAATTTTCGGGTGAAGTGTTTTTACCCGACCACCTAATATGGAAGGGTAGGAAGTAATTGATTCGACAGACAGGGCGTGGATATTATTCTGTGTTAAAAAATCGTACGTTCCTCCTGTTGAAATAATCTCTATTCCAAATGATTCCAATAGTCTGGAGAGTTCCAGAATCCCATCCTTATTATAGACAGAAATCAATGCAGATTTTATTCTAATCCGGTCGGTCATGGTTTTTGTTTTGTAACGATAATTTCCTTCCTGCGTCTAAAGATTCATCTATTTCATGCGTTGCAATGATACCAAAAAATACCGGATCAAACAACCAAAGGGGTCATATTCAGGATTAAATATTACTTTTACGCTTTCAATACCATGGAACAAAGGTCGAAAATGATTTTAATCCTCAGGTTGATCCGGGAGAGTATTGTTTTAGCTTTTCAAGAGATTGTTGTCAATAAAGTAAGAACGATTCTTTCACTCTTGGGGATTACAATCGGGATTTTTTGTGTAATTTCTGTTTTTACCGTATTTGATTCCATGGAGAATGCCATCAGGAAAAGCATTGCATCGCTGGGCAGTAATGTATTATACATTCAAAAATGGCCCTGGTCGATGGGTAGTGATTATCCCTGGTGGAAATATTGGCAGAGACCGGAGCCCACCCTGAGCGATATGCATGAAGTTGAGAAAAGATCCAACCTTGCCGATGCTGTCTCATTTATGGTACAAGTTAATAAGACTGTAAAGTGCCAGAATAATTATGTTGAAAATGTCGGGGTGTTAGGTATATCGCATGATTTTGACAAGGTTTGGAAGTTTGAATTATCAGAAGGTCGTTACTTTTCTTCAACGGAATCAGTCAGTGGGAGGAGTATTGCCATTATAGGGGCTGATATATCAACAAATTTATTCCCGGGTGGTGATCCTATCGGGAAGAAAATCAAAATTTTCGGTCGGAATATTGAAGTGATCGGAATTATAACAAAGGAAGGGGAAGACTTTTTTGGAAATTCTAATGACAATGTCGTTTATTTACCAATTAACTATTTCAAGACCCTGATTGATTTACGTGATCTTGGTTCAACCATAATTGTGAAGGCTAAACCATCAGTTACAAATGAAGAATTGCGTGATGAGCTAACCGGAATGATGCGGTCAATCCGTAAACTTAAACCTTCGGCCGAAGACAATTTTGCCATCAATGAAACTGACATTATATCGAAAGGGTTTGAAAGTCTTTTCGGAGTTATTGCTGTTGTCGGATGGATTATTGGTGGTTTTTCGTTGCTTGTGGGTGGTTTTGGTATCGCAAATATCATGTTCGTGTCGGTAAAGGAACGAACCAACATTATCGGAATCCAAAAGGCCCTCGGTGCAAAGAATTACTTTGTTTTACTTCAGTTCTTATTTGAAGCTGTCTTTCTCTCTTTAATCGGAGGGGTACTTGGCCTTTTGATCATCCTGGCCATGACCCTGATTATTTCAAATACAACCGATTTCACCCTTGTTTTAACAGAGGGAAATATTTTGTTGGGAATCGGAGTATCCGCTTTAATTGGGTTGGTATCGGGTATCGTTCCGGCCTTTACCGCGGCAAAGCTTGATCCTGTCGAGGCAATGCGAACGGGGATGTAGGGTTAAAAGGGCCAAAACTGGTTATCGTTCCAAATTCGTTCTTTTAACTCGTTATCCATTTCGCTAAGAATTCGGAGATGTCCTTTTTCCCAGTCAGAAAGCCACAAATAAAGGGCTTTTTCATTGGGATCAGCTGATATTTCAGCTCTTTTCCCGTACACCTCGATTGCTCTCTTTTCAAAATCGATTGCAGCAGAGATTGCGGCGGCTTCGAATCCTGCCGCTGAAATTTTATTTTTCATCTCTTCTGTCAGGATTAAAGAGGCGAATCCTTCATTTCCCAAGTTTGGCAGATCCACTTTTTTAAATTCCTGTTCCTTTTCAAACGATAGATACTGTTCAGACAAAAATTTCACATGTTTCGTCTCTTCGTCTGCCATGGTAAGAAAAATATGCCGGATTTCAGGATCAGAGGATTGTTCGGCAACATTATTGTAAAATGAATAGCCTCTTTTTTCCATCAGAATGGCCATTTTTAGAATTTCTAAAGGATTTTGCGCTTCCATAATATCTGTTTTTAGAGACCAAACTTAAAAAAATTCAGGAGTTATTTTGTTACGGGCTGATCAGTTTTTTTATTTTCCAGCGTAATATAGGCTTTTATTCGTGATGACAGGATATCAATAGCAACTTTATTCTGTCCACCCTGCGGCACTATAATGTCGGCATATCGTTTGGTTGGTTCTATAAACTGCAGGTGCATGGGTTTAACAAAGTTTTCATAATGTTCGAGAACCTGTTGGAAAGAACGTCCACGTTCTTCCAGATCACGCCAGATAATTCTCATCAATCGATCATCTCCATCGGCATCAACAAATACCTTTATATCCATTTTTTTACGAAGTCTCGGATTAGTGAGTATCAGAATGCCTTCGACGATTATTACCTGTGATGGTTCAACGGTTATGGTTTCTTTCGATCTGGCACAAGTCACATAGGAATATATCGGCATTTCAATTGGTTTACCTGTTTTCAGAAATTCCAATTGATTGATTAAAAGATTCCATTCAATAGAGGTGGGGTGATCGAAGTTTATCTTAGCTCGTTCGGCGGCAGTTTTATGACCGTTATCCTTGTAATAGGCATCCTGGGGAATGATTGTAACGGCATCTTTTGGCAAGAGCCTGGTTACCTGTTTAACGACTGTTGATTTTCCGGAGCCGGAGCCACCGGCAATTCCAATGATCAGCATATATCTACATCAAGTAGGCTAATAAAATACCTGCTGCTACGGCAGATCCGATAACTCCGGCTACGTTGGGAGCCATAGCATGCATCAGGAGGTGATTGGAAGCGTCGACTCTCAGGCCTTCCATTTGCGATACCCTTGCCGAATCGGGCACGGCCGAAACACCGGCGGATCCAATTAACGGATTGATTTTGTCATCAGGTTTCAGGAACAGGTTCATAAATTTTGCGAACAGAACGCCTCCTGCAGTTGCCACCATAAATGAAAAAGCGCCGAGAATAAAAATCATAATGGACTGTGGGGTGAGGAAGATATCAGCCTGTGTGCTTGCACCAACGGTCAGCCCAATCAAAATAGTCACAATATCTATTAATGGATTGCTTGCGGTATTAGCCAGACGTTTTGTGACGCCGGATTCTCTAAGGATGTTTCCGAAAAAGAGCATACCTAAAAGTGGCAGGGCGCTGGGTGCGATAAATGTCGTAAATATCAATCCAATTACCGGAAAAATTATTTTCTCTCTTTTTGAAACCTGGCGGGGGGGTTTCATTCGGATCAGTTTTTCTTTTTTGGTAGTCAGCAATCGCATAATAGGCGGCTGGATCACAGGAACAAGGGCCATGTATGAATAGGCTGCGATTGCGATAGGACCGATCAGATTTTTTACTACTTCGCCATTGGGTAGGATATTGATCCCATTGGCAAGTTTGGATGAAAGGAAAATGGCGGTTGGTCCATCGGCTCCTCCAATAATCCCGATTGCGGCGGCTTCGGGGGGGTAAAAGCCGAGAACCAGAGCTCCCAAAAAGGTTACGAAAATACCCAATTGCGCGGCAGCGCCAAGAAGGATTAATTTTGGGTTTGAGATAAGAGAGGAAAAATCGGTCATTGCCCCGATACCTAAAAAGATCAGGGGTGGATAAATTCCTTTGATAACGCCAAAGTAAAGATAGTTAAGCACACTTCCCTGTTCATAAATACCGATCTGCAAGTTGGCATCATGAAGAAATGGTATATTCCCAATGATGATTCCGGTTCCGATGGGAACAAGGAGCAGGGGTTCATATTCATAACGGATTGCCATATAAATAAATACAATACCCACTAGTATCATGATCAGGTTCCCCCATATAGCATTGGCAAATCCGGTATATTCCCAGAATTTCTCAAGTCCGCTAACCGCGCCATCCGGAGTGGCTGATGCTGAGCTGGTTGTTGCGGCGGAGATGCTTGTGGGGGAAGCATTTACGCCGGAAGCGGGAAAAAGCATGGGTTTAATCACAAAGAGCAGGAGAATAATCCCAAAAACAATCAACAATTTATTGATACCCGGTTTATCTTGCAGGGTAAATTTTCGGCTTTTCATGATCAGCGGGAATTAATCAATTTCGACAAGGATATCATTCTGTAGCACCGTATCTCCTGGTTTGACCAAAACAGATTTAACGATTCCGGCTTTTTCGGCCAGTACATTATTTTCCATTTTCATGGCTTCCATAGTCAGTAATTTCTGTCCCATAGAGACTTTATCCCCTTCTTTAACCAGAACACTTATGATGGTTCCAGGAAGCGGCGATTTGACTGCCAGATTTGTGGTTTTTGAAGGAACTTTCGGGATCCGGGTTTCTTTTCCTTTGGGGGGTGGGGCTTCGGCTCGTACTAATGTCGGGGTTTTTGTCATTTTGAGATCTCGGTGTATTTCGACATCATAGGGCGTTCCATTGACTTCAACTTTGGCAATATTTTCCTCGAAGCCCTGAATTTCGACTTCATAAACATTACCGTTAATAGTAAATTTAAATTTTTTCATTTCTATTTCTTTAACAAGTTAGATCGATCATCCACGTTTTGAAAAATTCATGACCCCATAAATTTTTGAGCTCCAGGGCGAATAATTTCTGGACACTTTTTTAACGGTCATCACATATTTCTCTTCATCGTGCATTTCCGTAAAATACAAGTACAATGCGGTACAAATGGCTGCATTTTCATCAGCGCTCAGGGAAATGACTGGCGTTTTCCCGACGGGTCCTGATTCCTGGTTTGTTTTTTGTATTTTAAGGCGAATGAAGAAATTCTGGAGTATGGCAATTCTGCTAATAACCAGTACCAGCGCAGACAAGGCAATAAAAACAACGACACAACCTACAATGGTTATCAGGAGCGCATACTCATCAATATTTGAAAAATTAAAAGTGATCTGATTTACAATCATTTTAATGATTTTTTAGTATTTATAAGGGAATATTGCTGTGTTTTTTAGGAGGCAGAGAATCTTTCTTTGTTTGCAAAGTTTGCAATGCTCTGATGATACGGAATCTGGTGTTTCGTGGTTCAATTACATCATCGATGAAGCCGTAACGCGCGGCATCATATGGATTGGCAAATTTTGTTTTATACTCTATTTCCTTTTCCGTGACATATTTTACTTTTTCGCGTGCATCCTGGATTTCAGCGATTTTTCTTCCTTCCAGGATTTCAATTGCACCCTTTGGGCCCATGACGGCAATTTCAGCCGAAGGCCAGGCATAATTCATATCTGCTCTGAGTTGCTTACAACCCATGACATCGTGAGCGCCCCCGTAAGATTTGCGGATCGTTATGGTAATCTTTGGTACCGTTGCTTCACCATAGGCAAAGAGGAGTTTAGCGCCATGTATTATAATTCCGCCATATTCTTGCGAACTTCCGGGAAGAAATCCGGGAACATCGACCAAGGTTATTATCGGGATGTTAAATGCATCGCAAAATCTGACGAATCGCGCACCCTTTCTCGAGGCTTCAATATCGAGTACGCCGGCCAGAAAATTAGGCTGATTTGCAACTATTCCGCAGGGGATGCCGTTAAACTTTGCAAATCCCACAACGATATTTTTAGCATAATGTTGGTGTATTTCGAGGAATTGCTGATTATCAACAATTCTATAGATAATATCTTTTACATCATAGGGTTGATTGGGATTTGAAGGAACTATTTCATTGAGGGAATCTTCAATCCGGTCGATCGGATCTGTACATTCAGTGGCAATCGGGTCCTCAAGATTGTTCTGGGGAAGATACTCGAGCAGTTTCCGGATCAGAAGCAGTCCTTCATCTTCGCTTTCTGTGCGAAAATGGGCAACTCCGGATTTTGTAGAATGGATGGATGCGCCGCCCAGATCTTCGGTAGTAATATCTTCGCCTGTTACTGTTTTGGTAACCTTAGGACCAGTGACGAACATATAGCTTGAATCTTCGCTCATGATCACGAAGTCGGTCAATGCCGGAGAGTAAACCGCACCACCGGCACAGGGGCCAAAAATGGCTGAAATCTGTGGAACGACTCCCGAGGCGGCTATGTTACGCATAAATATTTCAGCATAGCCGGCCAGTGAATTCACTCCTTCCTGAATTCTGGCTCCGCCGCTATCATTAATTCCAATTACAGGCGCCCCGACTTTCATGGCCTGATCCATTACCTTACAGATTTTTCGGGCAAAGGTTTCGGAAAGAGAGCCACCAAAAACGGTAAAATCCTGTGAAAAAACAAAGACAACCCTTCCGTCGATAGTACCCCGTCCCGTGACAACGCCATCGCCGAGATAATGTTCTTTTTCCAG
This sequence comes from Bacteroidales bacterium, assembly GCA_028706295.1. GTDB lineage: Bacteria > Bacteroidota > Bacteroidia > Bacteroidales > FEN-979 > CAIVAT01. The sequence goes on along the minus strand of JAQWBQ010000001.1, from coordinate 45,219 downwards.
TCCAAAATCTGTACATCGGTGTGTGACAAACATGTCGTATTCTTCAAAACTACCTTCATCAAGCAGTTTTTCAATACGTTCACGGGCAGTAAGTTTTCCTTTTTTATGTTGGGATTTTATGCGATCCTCACCTCCGCCTAATTTGGCTTTTTCGCGTTTTTCGAGTAATTCCGTTATTTTATTTTCGAGTGCCATTTGATTGGGTTTTATTTACTACAAAATTCAATAAGTACACCGTGGGTTGATTTCGGGTGCAGAAATCCTATGTTCATCCCTTCGGCGCCTTTCCGGGATGCTTTATCAATTAAATCGATTCCTTCGGCGGCAGCATTTTGTAAGGCGTCGGTGGCGTTATCGACAGCAAAGGCAATATGATGAATTCCTTCTCCTTTTTTCTGAAGGAATTTTCCGATAGGACCTTCCGGATCTGTAGATTCCAGCAATTCGATTTTTGTTTGTCCGACCTGGAAAAAAGCTGTTTTAACACGCTGGTCTTTGACCTCTTCGATCGCATAACAGGATATTCCTAATAATTTTTCATAATAGGGAATACTGTCTTCAAGCGAATTCACGGCTATTCCAAGGTGTTCAATGTGAGTAGGTTTCATGATTATGTTGTTAATTATTTAACAGGACAAAGTTACATAGTTTTTATGAGATGGCAAGGGATAAAAGGTTGAATCTCCCTCATTTTTGTAACTTTAAAAGATTTTTCCGATGTATGAAAAATATTGAGATCGAAAAGAAGTTCCTTGTAGATCACAAGAAGTGGCAGCTGGTTCCCAAGGGTACCGGGATTCTGTTTGATCAAGGGTATTTGAGTATTGACAAAGACAAAGTTGTACGGGTAAGGGCTGCCGGAAATAAAGGATATATTACAGTCAAAGGAGCATCCGAGTCGATGGTTCGACCGGAGTACGAATATGTAATCCCATATTCTGATGCCATAGAACTGATATGTAATTTTTCAATCGGAAGGGTTAAAAAGTTAAGATATAATGTGGAGTTCGGAGGCCGGAGATGGGAAGTGGATGAATTTCAGGGTGATAATTTCGGGTTGATATTAGCGGAGATTGAGTTGGAGAATTCCGATTGCGTTATCGATTATCCTGATTGGATTCTACATGAAGTGACAGGTGATCAGCGATATTATAATTCCTATCTTTCGCATTATCCGTTTAATGCCTGGAGTTGTCCGATCCCGTATAATGAAAAGCCCTGAATTCATTATAAATTCAGGGCCTTCCATTAAATTGGTTGTGGAGTATAGGGGAGTCGAACCCCTGACCTTTAGACTGCCAGTCTAACGCTCTAGCCAACTGAGCTAATACCCCAACGAGAATGCAAAATTAAGAACTTTTTCAATATTATAATCATCCTTTTTTGTAAAGTAAATGAAACGCCTATTCGCCGCACTGCGTATATGTCCCGATGTTGAATTCCTGAGGATGTACCGGAATCTTAAAGCCCAGCTATCGGATGAATCCATAAAGTGGGTTGAGGAGCATAATATACACATCACCACAAGGTTTTTTGGAGAAACTCCCGAACATAAGATTGGGAAGATATGTGAAATTCTGAAAACCAGTTCGGAACAGACTAACGAAATTCAAATACAATTGTCGAAAATCGGACTCTTCGGAAGCAGATATTCACCCAAGGTGATCTGGCTTGGAATTGAACCTTATACTGAACTTGTGAGTTTTATGAAGCGTTTGCAAGTGGATTTGCAGGTTCTTGGGTACGAACCCGACCGCCAGAATACAGTTCCACATCTTACCCTGGGAAGAATCAAAATGGTTAAGGATAAGATAAGATTCCAAAGGGTCATTGACAACTATTCGGGATGGAAATCAAGGTTTCAAAGTTTTAGCGGTATGACGCTGTATGAAAGTATTTTACATCGCGAAGGGCCCGAATATCTGACTATTGAGAATTTCTTATTTAAAAAAAGCCCCTGAAATTTAGTACTTTCAGGGGCAACAGTGAAGCAAGACAAATGTGACTGATGTTATTCTTTAATATTTGTTTCTATTTTCCGGGTAATCACATGATAAATAATAAGCCCGATACCACCAAAGAGGCAGACCATTGAAAAAAAGGCAGGTTCTTCTGCAAGAGTTGTATAAACTGCTAAAATTTTACCAATCAGAATACCTGTACCGATACCAACCAGTAAAAGACCCCATTTCAATGAGGAGGGCTGGTTTTTAGAAGATTCAAAAACGCTTGCATCTGCACCTTTTGCTAAGAGAGCCAAGCGTTCTTTTCTTCGCACAAGAAGATATACGATGCCGTATATCATGGCAAAGAAAGCGACCGGGATTAAAAATTCGTTACTCATTTCCGTTAATTTTTGGTTTGTTTTTTCCGTTTTCGCAAAGTTTGACGCCGTATAAGTTTCCCGGTTACAAAGTAAAGGGGCCGAATCGAATAATCAATCCGGCCCCTTCCTTAAAACACCATATTCTTTACCTTACTATTATTTTTTCAAGATAAGATCCTGATCCATTTGAAAGGCGAAGCAGATAGGTTCCGTTTGATAAGCCAGACATATTCAGTTTTTTTACAAAACTATTTCCGATATTATCAAGGATCTCGGAATAAATCTGTTTGCCGGCCGCATCCGTCAGGGTTAAAACAAGACGAGATTCATTACCATTTATTTTAATGGTCAGCATTCCATTAACGGGATTTGGAAAGATTGATACTGCCGATTTCAGGGTGTTTGAATATATTCCGGCACAATTATTTACCTGAACAAACAATACAGATTCGACCCCATCGCCACATTCATTTGAACCTTTAACGGAGAGATTTCCCGACAGGGCCGTGGAACTAAATGAAAGTACAACTTCGTTGGTTCCCGCACCAGAAGTGATGGTAGCTCCTTCGGGAAGGGTCCACACATAACTTGTAGCGCCCGCAATTTGAGGTACAATATAGTCGTAATCCCCTTGTCCCTGGCATACGGTATCTTTTCCCATGATGATTCCTGCCGGTTCGGGAGCCGTATTTACTCCAACAGATTTTGACACCACCGGGCTATCGCCACAGTCATTATATACAAATACTTCAACATTTCCGGCTGTTGACCCCCATAAAACTTCAATGGAATTGGTTCCCTGGCCGGAGGTAATCGCGGCGTCGGAAGGAACGGTCCATTGGAAGATTTCTCCATAATCAGTAATGGAAGTAGAGAAGGTGGCGGTGGTATTGACACACATGATATCGGGTCCGGAAACAGGATTAAGCGGATTAGGCGGAAGCAGGACTGTGACAGGTAAAACACTCTGGAGACTTGTACCACACTCATTACCCGCCAGAACAGAAACATCACCCGTGGCGGTTCCCCATTTTACTGAGATGCTGATTGTATTTTGTCCAGAAAGAATGATGGCGTCGGCCGGGACGGTCCAGGAATAGGTATCGGCATCGGGAACTGCATTAATTGAATAGTCGGCGGTATCGCCGCTGCAAATTGTCTGAATGCCAACAATAGGTCCCGGTGTTGCAGGGGCAGAATTCACTGTCAATAAAACACTGTCGGTGGCATTATTTCCGCCATTATCAGTTACTGTAATATGATACATGGTGGTTGTAAGGGGAGAGGCAAAAGGATTTGGGCTCGCAGGATTGTTTAAGTGTTCGGGGGGGGTCCAGGAATAGCTATAGGGCGGAGTACCACCCAATACATTTGCATTAAGTTGTGACATCAGTGTTTGACAAATGGTGGAAGGTGTTGCAGTTGCGGTTACTGAGAAAGTACTTCCCTCTAAAACCCGGATAGATACCACTCTTTTATGAGCTGGTGTACCATTGGGGCCTTTTGCGTAAATGGTCATTGTATAAATTCCGAGTGGAACACTACCGGATAAAATTGCTCTGACCGGTTTACTATCGGGAAAACTTGTAATGGTGTTTCCATTGGGGTAATCAAAGGTAATGGAACCAGTAGTGGGTGCAGGGGCAATTGCAGCTGAGAGTATGACCGTGTCGGTGTATAATTTGACCTCCGGAATCGACACATTGATGATGGTATTGGAGGTCGGAACATAAAGCGTATCGGAAGTGCGATCAACGGCCATGGCATAATCCGGGAAATAGGCTGTCATACTTTGGAAAGTTCCCGACCGAAAATCGGTCCAACCGAGCATGGATACTTTTTTATTGGAAACTATGCCATTGTAATCGCCCTGATAACGCGGAGTGCCGCCACCCCCACAGGTCGGGCAACTGATTTTCATTTTTTTGTTTGAAATCTGCTGATTGGTGACAAAAGTCGCACCTCCGTCAACCGAGTAGGAGGCATAGATGAGGGCGCTGTCGCCCGTGGGGCAATCGCGGGTATCCATCCACATCACATACAGTTTACCCGTCTCCTTATCACACCAAATAGCGGGGTGCCATTGGTAATGGGTGTTGGGGTTGGGATCGTCATTGACCCTGATAGCGCTTGACCATGTTGCGCCCTGGTCGGTTGAATATCTGCAAAAAATATCGGGATAACCAGATGAACTTGGCGGATCATTTGTTGCATAAACACAGTAAAACCTTCCCCTGTTCGGACCATAACTGTTGTCGGCAGCAATCATTGGGTAAGGACGGGTGCGCATACCCTGAACGGAGTGACGACCACTTAGTTGGGCGCCAACTGTACCCGCAAAGGCCTGGGTTGATTTTACCGTAAATGTAGCACCACCATCATGAGAAACATGAAAAGTATATTGAGAATTAAATGCGCTGGATCCTGAATTTGAGACTGCATAAACGGTTCCCCCCTGTATATTGCCATTTGGGCCGACACATACCATCATTCCGGGCAGACTGTGGGGGGTGGCGGTATATGTCTTATTAAATGTCAGTCCATTGTCAGTACTGCGATAAAAGTTTCCGGAACTATTGTTTGTCATTACGGTATAGGCATAATTGGAGTAAGGACCCGCAGTCTGGTCACAAGCAATCCAGTTCTTATCATTTCCGGCTATTGCTGTGACGGGAGATCCCCATGATGCCCCGTTATTGGAAGAAACCAACACTTTACAGCCGGTTATATTTCCGTACATGTTTTCATAAAAAAGATGGCCTAAGCTATCATAGGCTACAACCGGATCGCCCTGAACAGAGGTCCCGAAGCTGGGACTTGAGTCTACCCAATCCATGCCGTTTTCGGTATGGTGGGCATCGTTGGTATTGTATGCTGTGAAATACCAAGTCGGGTTCATCGGGTTTTCGGCCATATTATTTTCTGCAAAGTCAACACCCAGGCTGTAATTATCCCAGTTGTTAATTGTCACAACCGTTGAAATCGGGGCGTCGGGAGTTTGTTTGATCCTATTCCTCAGGTAAAAGGGTATTTGATCCAGGTTTGGATTGTCAGGATTAACCTGTGCTGACAGGTTTGTTATTACAAGCACGAATAACAAACTAAAAATGGTAAAGATTCTCATGATTTTTTATTTTTAAGTGTTTATAAATCCCAAATACAAACATACGGAAATATTTGAATAAGATCAACCCAATCAAACAGATGGTATAAAAAAACATAATATCTTTGTGTTGTTGCTTGTAACCCAAAGTATAATCCATCGTCAAAGGCGAAGATGAAGTACCAGGAAGACAACCATTACATTGACAGGGTTCTGAGTGGTGACATCTCTGCATATGGACAACTGGTTGCCAAACATAAAAACCTGGTTTTCTCGATTGCTTTGAAAATACTGAACAACCGGGAGGATGCTGAAGAGATTGCCCAGGATACTTTCCTGAAGGCCTTTCATGCCCTGAAAACATTTGAGAGAAAGTCAAAATTCTCGACCTGGTTATACCGTATTGTTTACAATGCCGCCATATCAAAAACACGGAAGAAAAGACTTGAACTAATCCCGATGGACAATTACATTGTTCAAAATTACACCGACGATGAATATATTTCTTCAGCAGATACGATTGGACCTGAAGAACAACGTATTATGATAACGGAGGCAATGAAATCGCTTTCGGATGATGAAAATCTGTTGATAACATTGTTTTACAAGGGGGATAATTCCATTGAAGATATCAGCCAGATTACGGGATTGACAACATCAAATGTTAAAGTAAGGCTGCACCGGATTCGTAAGAAATTACATGATGAACTTGAAATGATGATGAACCGGGCGGTTAATTGATTATAAATGTTAATTTTGTATTATGATAACACCCCACGATTTACCCAAAGAAGATTATCTGAAAGACCTGATGCAACATGTTCAGCTTGATAGTCCTTCGGATGATTTTGTCGATCGCGTAATGCAGGGAATCCAGGTTGTTCCGCAAGAGCATACGTCAAGCAAACCCATTTTTACTTTTCTGAAGTCCTTTTTTCCCTACGCGGCATTGATCATCATCATTCTGGTGGTCATTGGCACTTCCGATTTGCCGTTTCTTAACTGGATCCCGGGAAAGGCATACTATTTTGAAAATTTGGCGCCCTATATTAACATCTTTTTAACGGCCATTAAAAATATTTTCAGTTCTTCCTATGTGTCTTTTGGATTGCTGATTGGTTTTTCAGGAGGTTTTTTGTTTCTGGCAGACAAGTTTCTTTTTTCCAGGTTTTCAAGAAGAAAAAGTCATACTATCGCTTAGGGGTGTATTTCTTTCCAGCGTTCCTTAAAGCTTTTAGGGGCAATTTTTGGCAAGGTCCTTCTGGTGCCCCACATTTTTCGACCAAACCGGGAGATCATTCTATTTTTCAACTTTGATTTTGGTTTATCAATCATCCAACGGTGAAGCATTAGAGTTTTCCAACCCTGGACGATAATACGCCATTTATAGGATATATATTTCTTGGAAACGGCTTCATGGCGGTTGTAAAGTAACAATTCATGAAGTGGTATTTTCACCGGGCACACTTCTGTGCATTTTCCACATAAAGTGGAAGCAAAACTCAGGTGGTTATAATCACGCATACCCAGATAATGTGGTGAAATCACGGAGCCAATTGGTCCTGAATAGGTTGCGCGGTAGGAATATCCGCCAATGCTTTTGTATATCGGACAACCATTCAGACAAGCACCACATCTGATGCAGGAAAGAGCTCGTCGCTGTTCTTTAAAACCAAGGAGTTCGGTTCGGCGGTTGTCGAGCAAAACCACGAACATTTCATCGGGACCGTCGGGTTCAAATTCTGTTTTTGGTCCAAATACCATATTGTTATAGGCTGTCAGATGTTGCCCTGTACCATGTTGTGCTAAAAGCGGGAAGAACAGATCAAGGTCTTCCAAAGATGGTATCAACTTTTCGATTCCGACGATCACGATGTGAATTTTAGGGAAGGCCATGGTTAGTAATCCATTACCTTCATTTTCCGTCAAGGCAACGGCGCCCACATCAGCAACAAGAAAATTACCACCAGTAATTCCAACGTCGGCACGGATGAATTCACTGCGCAGTTTATCTCTGACAAACCGCGTAATTTGTTCCGGAGAACAATCCGGAGGTAAATTGAACTTTTCATGAAAGAGTTTTGCAACATCTTCTTTTGACTTATGCATGGCAGGAGTCAAAATATGATAGGGTTTTTCCCCGGCGATCTGGACAATAAATTCACCCAGATCGGTCTCAAAGACCTCTCTTTTGTTTTTTTCAAAGAGTTCATTGAGTTCCAATTCTTCAGAGACCATGGTCTTTTGTTTGACAATGACCTGAGCCTTTGATTTTTTAATAATATGAAGAATTTCTCTTTGTGCCTCCTTTTCACTGGGAGCCCATATTACTTTTCCGCCCCTTTTACTGAAATTATTTTCAAATTCTGCCAGGTATTTATCCAGATTGTTTAATGTCTTATGCTTTATATTTGCTGCTCTTCGCTTGGCCAATTCAAGATTCTGATACTGATCTTTTCCTTTTGATACCTGAATATCATACCTTCCGATATTATAATTCAATCGTTTGCGATGTTCTGAATCAAAAGATCTTTGTTCTGAGTCCTCAAGAAATTTCTGAAATACTGTATTCATCATAGATATTTCAAATTAGATTTTGTATTTTGGCTACCCTAAGTTCATGTCTTCCGCCCTCAAATCCGGTTGTCAAAAAGATTTTAACAAGTTCAAATGCCAACGATTCCGTTATAAATCTGGCGGGAAGCGCCAATATATTTGCATTATTATGAAGCCTAGCAAGTTTTGTAATTTCTTCATTCCAACATACGGCGGCTCTTACTCCTTTATATTTATTTGCGACCATTGCCACTCCATTGCCACTTCCACATAATATAATTCCCATTTTAAATATTCCTGAATTTACTGCTGAGGCAAGGGGATGAATCAGGTCGGGATAATCAACACGGTCGGATGAAAAAGTCCCAAAATCCTTTACATTATATCCTAATTTATTGATATTCAATTTTATATATTCTTTAAATTCAAATCCTGCATGATCACTTGCAATTGCAATCTGATCGATTTTATCTTTCATTGTTAATACTTTTTTTACAAATGTAAAGATAAACCTGTCATTTTGAATAAAAAGGAACTTTTTCATTTGAATACCTATCTCATAATCAATTTTTTATTTTTTTCACATGGATGTGTTCACAACTGCGTATTTTTGTGTCAAAATTGTAATAACTTTTTAACTTTTTGAAGGAAACTGTTAAGAACTCCATATTTCTAATTTTTATTGATAAGTTATAAAATCAGAATTAACAATGAATACATACGTTCGGTTGTGTATTTTATCAACAACAATTTTAACTGACAACATGTTAATTTAGTTTTTAAAAATTTGATTTAAAATACTTTAATAAATATCATCTTGTTTGTAGTTTGTTCATAAAACGGTGTTTTATAAAGTTCAAAATTTTATCTTAAGAAATAATCAACCAAATCAACAATCTTTTATAAAAACATAAAAAATATAAAATTTAAATGTATTTACAAATATGAATAATAGTCAAATAGTAGAGCTTCAACGAAAAATAACACAGCTAAAAAATGAAAGAAACGCAGTACTTTTAGCACATTATTATCAGACTCCCGAAATACAGGATATTGCTGATTACATTGGAGACAGCCTTGGGTTATCACAACAGGCTTTAAAAACACAGGCAAAGATTATTTTGTTTGCCGGGGTACATTTTATGGCAGAAACAGCTAAGATTTTGAATCCTGAAAAAGTAGTATTAATTCCCGATTTACAGGCGGGTTGTTCTTTAGCTGATTCCTGTCCGCCAGATGAATTCAGGAAATTTTTAGAAGATCATCCCGATCATCTTGTGATTTCTTATATCAACTGTTCAGCCGAGATAAAAGCTATGTCGGATATCATTTGTACTTCAGGAAATGCTTTAAAAATTGTAAATTCCCTTCAAAAACAAGAAAAGATAATCTTTGCGCCTGATAAAAATCTTGGAAACTATATCAATACTATTACAGGCCGTGAAATGGTTCTTTGGGAGGGTAGTTGTGAAGTTCATGAAAACATCAAATCAGAAACGATTATCAGGTTTAAGGAAAAACACAAGGATGCTGTTTTAATTGCACATCCGGAATGTAAACCAATCGTTTTGGAAATGGCTGATTTTATAGGTTCTACCACTGCTCTTATTCAATTCGTTAAAAACAGTTCTTCAAGAAAGTTTATTGTTGCAACGGAAACAGGGATCCTGCATCAAATGAAAAAGGAGGCACCAGATAAAGAGTTCATTATTGTTCCGGTTGATGAGACCTGTTCATGCAATGATTGTCCTTATATGAAAATGAATACTTTAGAAAAAATATATGAGTCATTACTTAATTTACAACCGGAGATCATTTTGCCGGAAGAACTTATTATCAGTGCAAAAAAACCCATAATAAGAATGCTTGAATTGTCAAATACCTAATGATGTTGTAAAAATGGCATTCAAAATCAAATATTTAAGAATTTTATTTTTTTTATTTTTTCTGAATTCATTGTCTGATGTATTGTCACAAGACACGATATCTAAGGATGGATTTCAGCGGTATTATTTTGCTGATGGAAAGATTTCCAGTGAAGGATTTATTCGTGATGGAAAACCTGATGGATACTGGAAATCGTACTATCAAAACGGGAAACTGAAGTCGGAAGGATCACGAAAGAATTTTGAATTGGACAGTACCTGGAAATTCTATAATGATGTTGGTAAACTGGTTTTGGAAATCAATTACAAGTCTGGAAAAAAATTCGGTAACAGAACATCTTATCTGGATCAGGAAATCATAAGTGAATCGTACAGAAATGACATAAAAGAAGGTGTCACAAAATATTTTTATCCGGATGGGAAGATAAAGCTGGAAATACCCTTCCACGGGGGGCTCGAACAAGGTTATGGAAAGGAATATGCTGTGGATGGTACCATCATTACCCTGACCGAATATAAAAAAGGATTCATTGTTGATCGGATGCGTATTAACAGAAAAGATGCAAGCGGTAAGCGTCAGGGGAAATGGTTTTCTTTTTACGAAAACGGAAATATTCAGATGGAAGGATCATTCAAAGATGATCTTAAAGATGGATATTTCAAGGAATATTCCGAAAACGGAGATCTTATCCGGATCTCAAAATATTCAGATGGGCAGTTACAACCTGAAGCCAGTGAAATACAAAAGCTTGAAGTTCAGAAGGAGTATTATTCGAACGGAAATGTAAAAATTAGTGCAATGTTCCGGAATGGTATTCCGGAGGGTATCAGGAAGGAATATGATTCAGCGGGCAGGATCGAAAAAGCGCAATTGTTCAAAAACGGACGAATTGTCGGCGAGGGATTGGTCAAAGAAGATGGAAATCGAGAAGGCCCCTGGCGAGAGTATTACGAGGAGGGACAATTGAAAGCTGAAGGTGTTTACGAGAATGATAAACCCGTTGGCAAATGGAAATATTATTATCAGGATGGGAAAACAGAGCAAACTGGTAATTTTACGAAGCAGGGCAAGCGGGATGGTACCTGGAAATGGTATTATGAGAACGGCGCTTTATTACGGGAAGAATCATACCGGAACGGGATGAAGGACGGGTTGTCATCGGAATATGAGGAATCTGGAAAAGTTATCTTTGAGGGGGAATTCATTGATGATCTGGAAGATGGGCCATGGTTTGAAATAACCGGCGACAGCTATATCCGGGGTTCTTACCGGGACGGACTCAGAAACGGGATGTGGTACTATCTGCTCATCGACACAACTGGTCGAAGAACAGACAGTATTTTGATATATAAAGGAAATTTTATTGACGACCATCCGGATGGAAGGCATACCTGGTTTTGGGATAATGGCAAGATTAAGGAAGAGGGTAATTATGTTATGGGCAGAAAAGAAGGCGATTGGTCCAGGTACCTTTATGACGGGTCGCTCTTCATGGTAATTACATACAGGGCGGGTGTTGAAACAAAGTTTGACGGTGTAAAGATCAAACCGCCATTTGAAAAGGAGGACGATTAAATGAAAAATGAAAAATCAGGCAAACCGGAGAAACAATATAATCCGGAAAAAAAACGGGATAATCCAGATGGAAAGCCGTCACGTCCCTTTGTAAGGTCATCGGGAAAAAAATTTCAAAAGAGTGTCAGGTCCGGGCAGGGGAGGGGAGAACCGGATAAGATCCGCCTGAACAAGTTTATTTCGAATTCAGGTGTTTGTTCCCGCAGAGAAGCCGATACACTCATTCAGGCCGGGGCAGTGAGTGTAAATGGAAAGATTGTAACGGAACTTGGAACAAAAGTTAATCCATCGGACCGGGTAATGTTCGGTGATCAGGCCATCAGCCGTGAAAAACCGCGGTACATTCTTTTAAACAAGCCAAAAGGTTTTATTACCACAGTTGATGATCCCGAGAAGCGCAAGACCGTTATGACTCTGATTGCCGGGGCTTGTCGGGAAAGGGTATACCCCGTGGGTCGACTTGACAGGAACACTACCGGATTATTGCTTTTTACAAACGACGGTAATATTGCAAAAAAGCTGACACATCCACGGTACGGAATAAAAAAAATCTATCATGTTGAATTGGATAAGCCCTTGATCAAAGAGGACTTGATAAAGATTTCCGATGGTCTTGTACTGGAAGGAGATACGGTGAAGGTCGACAACATTGAATACATTGGTGATGGTAAAGACCGTAAGCAGATTGGTGTCGCGTTGCATTCAGGACAAAACAGAATTGTAAGAAGGATTTTCGAACATTTTGAGTATAAAGTCGTAAAGCTTGATCGGGTCTATTATGCGGGTTTAACAAAAAAAAATCTTCCCAGGGGGCACTGGCGATTCCTTGAGGAATCCGAGATAAACATGTTAATGATGATCAGTACCCGATAAAAGTCAGTCATTAGGTTGAATTGCCTAAGCGCCGGTGATCACCGGTGTGTATTATAAAACCAGTTATACATGAAGCCAATCAGTATATATATTGTTGAGGATGAATTATTGATCTCCGCCAGTTTAAAATCGCAATTAAACAATTTTGGATATGAGGTTTGTGGATCTGCCAGCAGGGGCGAGACCTGTTTATCGGAAATCCTTGAACTGTCGGAACGGGGAAGGGAACCGGAAATTGTACTTATGGATATTCATCTCCGGGGAGATCTTGACGGGATCGAAACCGCAAAAAGAATCAATGAACAATTTAATTGTGCCATCATATTTCTGACGGGGCAAAGTTCGAAAGAGGTTTATGACCGGTCATTCAAGATCAAGCCCTTTGGATATCTTTTAAAACCCATTGACATGGAGCAGACCAAGATGACCATTGAAATTGCATCCTATCAGCGAAATCTTGAAATTGAAAATAAACAGTATCAGAAAACGCTTGAGGCATTGCTGGAAAAACGTTCAGAGGAGAACAGAGAAATGATGGCACTGAATCATACTATTTCTGATAATGTCCTAATAGGCATTACCATCTGGCAAAATGGCCAGCTTGTTTTTTTCAATAACCGGGCGCCCGAGATTTTCGGTTATTCCGCGGAGGGGTTTTCTGCTCTTTCTTTAATGGATCTGATGAATACTGTACATCCATCCGACCGCGGGGAATTATCGTCACGGATTCATTCCTGCCTGGACAGGATAAATCTTGACCCACAACGCATTCAAATCAGGACCCTGGCAACAACGGAAAAAATTAAATATCTTGATATTTCCTTCCGGATGATCGATTATAAGGGTTTTCCGGCTCTGACTGCAGGCTTTATTGATATATCGGATTACAGGAACCAAAACGATTAACGCATGAGAAATATTCTGTTCATTTTGATTATGTTTTCGCAGATTTCCCTATTTGCTCAGGCAGATTTCAGAAAGCTTATTGATAAAGCAGGGGATGCTTCCACCCTTCCCGGTTATGATCAGGTCGTGGTATTTGACAGCACCCTGATTGATGTTCAGGAATCGGGACTCTCTTATGTTGTAAACCACACCCTTACAAAGGTAATAACCAGACGCGGGTGCCGCGATCTTTCGACGGTCAAATTCGGTTACGATCCTTTATCGGCCGATGTGAATATATTGAAGGCGGTAATTCACAAAAAAGATGGATGTTTCGTACCGATTGATCTGAATAAAGTTCTTGATTATCCGGCACCGGCAAGAGCCATATACTGGGGTGCGCGTGAAAAGATGATTGAAATCGGGAGGCTTGACCCTGGTGATGCCGTGGAAGTGGTGATGTTCAGAAAAGGGTTTACCTATGCTTTATTAGGGGGCGACGAAGATGAAAAGTACATTCCTCCAATGAGGGGGCAATTTTATGATATTGTAGAATTTTTCGGACCTGTTCCGGTGAAAAGCAAAATTTATCAGATAACACTCCCGCGCAACAAGCCGCTTCAATATGAATTTTATAACGGGGAGGCGCAGGTATCTTCGAAATTCTCAGTCGAAAAGATGGTCTATACATTTACTAAAAAAGACATAATGCCTGTGAAAAGTGAACCAAGGATGGTAGCTCAATCGGATATTGCACCCAAATTGCTGCTTTCAACCACTGCAAACTGGTTTGCAAAATCGACCTGGTTTTTCGGCGTGAACGAGGAGTTTGGCAGCTTTGAGTCCACCCGGGAGATTAAGGACAAGGTAGATTCCATATTAAAGGGATCTGTCAACGAGTTGGATTCTGTTTCGAGGCTTACGCACTGGTGTGCCGATGAAATAAGATATTCCGGAATTTCAATGGGTCCCGGTGAAGGTTTTACCCTGCACAAAGGCTCAATGACATTCACTGACCGGTGTGGCGTTTGCAAAGATAAAGCCGGAATGCTCATCACCATGCTCCGGGCGGCTGGTTTTAAATCCTATCCTGCCATGACCATGGCTGGTTCCCGTATTGACAAAATTCCGGCAGATCAGTTTAACCATTGTGTTACGGTGGTTAAATTACGAGATAGCACATATCATTTACTTGATCCGACCTGGGTACCCTTTATACGGGAGCTCTGGTCCAGCGCAGAGCAGCAGCAACAGTATCTCATGGGGATACCCGAAGGAGCCGATCTGGCAACCACACCTGTATCTGATCCGGAGAATCACCTGATAAAAATTGAAGGGGTTTCGCAATTGCATGAAGATGGTTCATTATCGGGAAGAATTACCATCTGGGGTGAAGGTCAGTCGGATGCCGCAATCCGCGGGATGTTCCGAGGATCAAGCCAGAGAGCATGGTCACAGAATGTTTCGCGTGAATTATTAAAAATTTGCCCCCAGGCCAAAATTTCCCAGGTTAAGTTTTCAGATCCTGCCGATTACCTGAATTTCAACATGTGGATTGCTATTGATTACACAATCCCTGAATTTGCTTTGGTATCCGGTAAAACGTTGCTGTTTACACCACTGACTGCCGCCGGGATCTTCAGAACTTTTCAGGGACATTTATCGTTTGACACCGGATTAAAAGAAAGGAAGTTTGCCTTTCGGGATCGTTGTTCCCGAAAGGTAGAGATACATGAATCGATTACCCTTCCTCCGGTCAGGCAGCTTGTAAGAATTCCGGAAACTGTTGAAACAAAAGGGAATGTCGCTTCCTTCGAGGGTGGTTATAAATATATCAACGGTTCCCTTATCTTTTCCGGGCAGGCATTCTTCAAAAAAAGGCTTTATGAGGGTTCTGATTGGCCCGAATTCAGATCGGCTGTTGAGGCACAGAATAAATTTGCGCAAAAACCTGTAATTATCGAATTATGAAAAAATATCGGTTGATTCTATTTCTAATCATTTTTATCGTTCCGCCGTGTCTATTATTTGCGCAAGATATACATTATGATGGCATATATCAATCCATCACAAAGGAGTACAGTCTGAATGAGGACGGAAGTACAGATTTCCGTTTTATCAAAGACCAAAAGCTTCTCTCTTACCGCGCATTTCATAACCTATACGGAGAGACTTTTATCATTTATAATCCTACCCGGCAGCATTTGAAAATCAATGAAGTATACACCGTAATGGCATCCGGAAAAAAAATTATTACTCCCTCCAATGCGTTCAATGAAGTATTGCCCTTTATAGCCGCTGATGCTCCAGCATACAATGATCTTCGGGAAATGGTAATCACGCATACGGGTCTTGAGCGAAATGCCGTCATTCACCTGGATTATCAGATTCATTCGCTTCCGGGCACCTTTAATTTTCTGATGGGAAATGAAATTCTGGCCGAAGCCGAGCCGGTAAAGAATCTCACAATTAAAATCAGGATTCCAGCTGGTAAAAAAATATTTTATCACGCATTCAACACGGATACTGAACCGGTTAAAAGTACCGAAGGTTCCTTTGATGTTTATACCTGGAAATTCACAGATATTCCAGCACTTTCGCATGAAGATTTTCAGCAGGTCGGATTTGATAACTACCCGAAATTGTTATTCAGCACTTTTGAACACCGAAAAGAGGTGATACCATACCTGACCCAACAAGATGCCTTTCGATTCAAAGCCAATGACTCCATGAAAAAGCTTGTTGCCGAACTTGTTGTGGAAAAGCCCGACCGGTTTCCCCTGGCATTAAAGATTCAGGAACGCGTGGTTGATGAAATGCGTCATTATCCGATACCTATTAAGACGGCTTTGTATCAGTGCCGTACTGCAGAGCAAACCTGGAACAGCAATGGCGGAACTGCTCTTGAAAAGGCGGTTCTTATGGTGACCCTGATGAAAGCAGCCGGAATTGATGCCAGCGTATGTGCTGTTGTCAGGAGCGCGAATCTTTTGGCAGGGATCGGTACATTGAGCGATTTTGAAGATTTTACAGTAATGGCGGATTTTAAAAGAGAGGGACGATGGTTTTTTTCGACAACCAGCCTTAATGCCGTTAATCTGGATATGACGCTTGCCGGACGTTCATTCATTACACTGGATCCTGAAAACAGTTTAACCGTGATAAAAAATGAAGATCCGTCACAATTAGTCCGGGTAAACGGGACTTTTCTTTTGTCGTCTGATCCTGTTATGACTGGTGAAATTTCGGTTTATCTTAACGGTTCAGCTTATCCCAGGGCGGGATTGGAACGAGATCCCAAAAGATTGAAAAAATCAGTCGCAAGTAGTTTCAGCCATGCAGAAATTCAGGATCCCAAGATCAGCACCCTCAACAATGACAATGGATTCCAGACCTTTATTTTAAAGAGCGAAAAACCCTTGCGGGCTGATACCGGTTTTTATTATTTCACGATTCCTGCCCTTACGATTGGTATCGACAACTGGTCGGTGAAGACCTTACCGGCCCATCGGGAGACCGTGCTTGAATTACCTTCCAGGGCAGAAGAAGAATATACATATGTCATCACACTTCCTTCAACAATAAGGTTGTTCAGCCTTCCAAAGAAAATCAATATCAGAAACAAAGCCGGTGAATTTTCCTGGGAGGTGCGGGTCGAAGACGGGAAACTTTTTCTAAGCAGGAATATCAGATTTTTCAGCAGGGAGGTTCAACCAGAGACCTATGAAGCATTTAAAATTCTGATGGATTATTGGAATCATCCACGGTACAGAGAACTGGTATTTCATTAATTGGCAGCGGGAACAATGGATGTTATTATTTGATAATAATACGACCCAAGCCTTCCCTGTTGATCCGGATACTTTGTTTTTTCAGTTCCCCGAGTTGTTTCATCAATATAGTTTGTTCTTCTGCAGTTTCAGCGTTTGCCAGTTTCCGTCGAATTTCGGTCATCATTTTCTCGAGTTTACGCGCCCTGAATGCATGAATTGAATGTTCGACATGAAGCAACAGCCTTGACTCTTCGGTTGTAATAAGGATGTTATTTTTGTACCAGTTTTTGCTCAGCTCATAAGGGGAAAAGACCAGGTTCACGGCGGTTTGCGATAGTTCCAGGTCCGGGTGGGTTAAAAAGAAATTCCTGTCGGGAATCGCATCCTTCTGAACGCCATCCAGATAGAATTCGTAGATTTTTCCGAATACCGGGTTTTCAAATACCATTTCGTCGCGTAAAAGGACATGAACCACATAATCGGCAACCATGACAGGAATCCCGGCGTCGGCAGCATTGTCCATTTTCAGGTGGATGATATCCTGTCCGTACAATAACAGCAACCTGATAATCTCTTGTTCCTGGGATCCAGGGGAATCGGTGTCAAAATCCTTTTGGGATTCAGCAATGACTTCCGGTTCAGGTAATATCTCATTCTCTTCCGGACCCTCTTCTTTTAAAGATTTCTTCAGTCTGGCCCGAAGGATTTTATTCATTTCCACCATCAGGACCTGTTCAGAAACGGTCATAAGGGCGGAACATTCATGGATATACAAAGACCGTGATATTCCATCGGGTATCAGTGCGATCGTGTTAACAATTTCCTTAATCAGACCGGCTTTTTTAATGGGATCATTCCGGGTTTCATCAAGCAAAAGCCGGGTTTTGAAGAGGATAAAATTTACGGAATTTTCTTTTATGAAGCGATCTACTTCATCCGGGTGGTTTTTACGTGCAAATGAATCGGGGTCCTCTCCATTGGGGAAGAGCACAATCATCACGTTCATGGCTTGTTCAACGATCATATCAATGCCCCTGAATGAGGCTTTAATCCCGGCCGGATCTCCATCATAAAGGATGGTAATGTTCGTTGTATAACGCCGGATCATCCGGATTTGATCAAGAGTAAGGGAGGTTCCAGAAGAGGCCACGGTATTTTCAATTCCTGCCTGGAACAGTGATATCACATCGGTATATCCTTCAACCAGATAACAATTGTCTTTGGAAATAATGGCATTTTTAGCGAAAAATATACCATAAAGGGTCTTACTTTTATTATAAATTTCCGATTCGGGGGAATTGACATATTTGGCATGTGTTTTTTCGGCACTCAATATTCTTCCGCCAAATCCAATCACACGACCCGATGCGCTGTGTATGGGGAAAATAATCCGCGAATGAAACCTGTCGTACAAACGGTTCTCCTTTTCAAGAGAGAGTCCTGTTTTTATGAGATATTCTTTTTTATAGCCGTTTTTCGCAGCATGTTGGGAGAAGGCATCCCAGGCAGAGGGGCTAAAGCCAAGCTGAAATTTTTGAATGATATCATCGCGGATTCCCCGTTCACGCAGATAGGACCACCCAACGGCCTTTCCCTCGTTGGTTTCCAGAAGGGTCCGGCTGAAAAATTGCTGCGCAAATTGGTTCAGGTTATAAAGACTCTCTTTTTCGTTCAGTTCCTGAAGTTGTTCCGGGGTTTGTTCCTCCTCTTCTACTTCAATATTATATTTCCGGGCGAGGTATTTCAGCGCTTCCGGATAAGAAAAATGTTCATGCTCCATGATGAAATTCACGGCATTTCCTGCTTTGCCGCATCCGAAACACTTGTAGATGCCTTTTGCTGGCGAAACGGTGAAGGATGGAGTCTTCTCGTTATGAAAAGGACAAAGTCCGAGCATGTTCACACCGCGGCGTCGGAGTACAACAAAATCACCAATTACCTCTTCAATCCGAACGGTACTGATGATCGTGTCGATGGTGTCGCGAGGTATCATGAACTTTTTTATGAATTATGAGCAAATTTAAGCAACAACGATCATGCAGCCGGGGTAGGAAGAATGATTGTCAGATGGGCGAAGGTACGAATTTATCCACCAATATATTCTAAAAAGACCCCGATCAGGCCGGAATTTGATATCTTTATAAATTGACTTTAATGGTTTGGGGGAGGAAGAACTTTACCGACCCTCTCAATGACAAATTGCACCGGAAACCGATGTTCAATAAATATCTAAGATCACTGCGAACAGTACTTGCCATTATGTTTTTCCTGATGACTGTCGGGATATTTACAGATGTTTATCATATGCTGAGCCGGGAAGCAGTTGATTCGGTTTTATATATGCAATTTGTACCTTCAATGATACGCTTTACAACGGCTTGCACCCTGGCTTCAGCCGGATTCATATTGGTGTCGGTGCTCACTCTTTTGTTTGGCAGGGTTTATTGCTCCACGGTTTGTCCGCTGGGAATCCTGATGGACCTGGTCATTGGAATTAAAAACAGGATTCGAAAATTCAGAAAAATACCGTTGAAGAAATCCCCACTGGTACAGTATTATGCTGATCATAAATCGATTTCCATGGGATTCTCACCAAAACATAATGTAAAGATTTCCAGCCTTATAAAATACTTCATACTTTTTTTATTTATTCTGGCGATAATTTTTAAATCTAATTTGTTGATTGGTCTTCTGGACCCTTTCAGCCTTTCAGGAAAAATAATAGTGAATTTATTCAGGCCGATCTTTCTGATGGGATCCAACGAAGTACTGGTGACCGGAGATCCCCCGGGCACTCCTATAGTCATGAAACCGGCCGCTATATCAATGGAAAGCTTGTCTCTGGTCGTTTTTTTATTTGCCGTGTTATTAATTATGATTTTTTTGTCATGGTTTAAGGATCGATGGTACTGCAATGTAATCTGTCCGGTGGGAACGCTGCTGGGAGTCATATCGAAGTTCTCTATATTCAGGCTTCGGGTAAATTTTTCCGGTTGTACCCATTGCGGTGCCTGTGTCCAGGTATGCAAGGCCGGGTGCATTCATCCGGATACTTATCATATTGAAATGGATCGATGCGTAGTTTGTTATGATTGTATCGATGTTTGTACGGAGGGTGGAGCGGAGGTGAAGAAGATGGACCCCGGATTAGTCTTTTCCGGATTAAAGATTAACGTCAGGCAGGAAAGAAACAGCAATGGATCCCAAATGTCGTCTGGGTCGGGCAGCATTATCAACAAGGAGTGTGAATGGGTTCCCGGTTCCCGGTTAAGTCACACAGAGGCCGGATCAGGTGAACTTTCCCGACGGCGGTTTATTGGCACATTTTTAATGGGCTTTTCGGGAATGTTGTACATCCACCATTCTTTGTCGGGAAATCCGGGAACCACAAACAACCCTACAGGTGAGGAGGCAAAGGAGACACTTTGGGATGTACCTGTCACTCCGCCCGGTTCGCAGGGGATTATGCGATTTACAGAACGCTGTACTTCCTGTCATTTATGTATCAGTGCATGCCCGTCGGGGGTTCTCAAACCTGCGTTTCTCGAGTATGGCTTGCAAGGTATCTTTCAACCCCGTATGGATTTTCACTCCGGATATTGTCTCAGTGATTGTATCCGGTGTTCTGAAATTTGTCCTACGGATGCCATTCATTTGATGGACCTGAATATTAAGAAGCGTTTGAAAATCGGGTCCTCTGTATTTATCCGTAATCTCTGTCTGGTACAAACGGAACGCCGGATCTGCGGATTGTGTTCTAACGTATGCGGCGAAAAGGCAATCAGGCTGGTCCCCTGGTTGGGAAATCTTATCATTCCCGAAATAGATGATCTGAAATGCAACGGGTGCGGAGCTTGTGAATTGGTTTGTCCGGTTCGCCCCTACCGGGCTATTGTGGTGGATACACTTACCGAGCATCAACTATTAAAATAAAAGTTCCTTTGGGTACAAATGTATTTGTCCCGTTCGCTTTTTAAATGGTTTCCCGTTTGGAATTAGTTTATGAGCGAAGTCGTTACCCAACCGGCAGGTGTCAGTGTCATAATTTCGCGAAAGCCGATATCGAGCAACAAACGTGAAGTCTCGGCAAACAGCATTGAGATTTCCGGGGGTTTATGGGCATCAGAACTGATCACAATGGGGATGTTCATCTCCCGGATTTTACGAAGAATTTCCAAGCCAGGGAAGAGGGAATCACATCTTTTTTTATAGATTCCACGGGTATTTACCTCCACGATAATTCCCTTTTGCCGGATCAGTCCAAGTGTTTCGCAAACCAGTGCCTTATACCAGGGCTCCTCATCCCGGAACAGCTTTCCCCTGTTGTGCATTTTGATCTTGTCAAGGTGACCGATTATATCCATCCGGTTTGATTCGAGCATCTCGTTGATCTGCGTGTAGTAAGCTGTAACCCCTTTCCGGATGTCGTTTCCAAAAAGTGTTTCAAGTCCGTTGAAATAGGTCGACGGATCGGGTCCATCGATGAACCAAAGGTCGTCAGGTGAACCGTTCCTTACCAGATGTACGGAACCGATCAGGTAATCAACGGGAAAATTTTCCCGGAAATATGCAAAGGGATATCCCAGCCCCGGGATGTAATCAACTTCAAGACCAAGGAAAACCTCGACTCCAGAAGAGGCATCCCCGATATGTGGAGTTGATAAGCAGACAGATTCTGACTTCAATGAAATAATTGAATCGCAGTACTCCTTCACTTTTTCTTCACGAAGGGCAAAAGTATTTTTAAATGGCAACGGGGAGTGGTCGGAAAATCCGAGCGTTGAAACACCCAACCGGATTGCCTCCTGGACATAAACCGAAGGATTATCGGATCCATCGCTGAACTTGGTATGTGTATGAAAGTTACTTAAAGTCAAAATTCATGATGTTGAACCGGGATTTATCATTGGTCAATTTCGTTTTCCATTTTCAATTGATCCCGGGTTGTTAATATTTTGTACACTTTATCTGCCCTTCTCAGAAAAACACCAACCGGAATGCTGCAACGTTCTCCTTTTGCAGTAAGCCTGACGCTCTTCTGATCGACTCTGATTTCGGGGATGGTCATTTCAACGACACCAGTCGTAGGTCCCTGGATGTATATCCGGTCGCCGGAACAAAGATTACCTGATTCCATTTTAATTTCTGCCACCTTAAGCCGGGTAAAATAATTGGTAATTTTTCCGATATACTCTTTTGTTTCAGTTGCAACGGAACCGTGCTTATCGGTCCATTCGCCCATTTTCCTGCCCAGGTAGTATCCATCCCAAAATCCGCGATTGTAGACCGCAGCGAGCCTTTTCATCCACCCGTCGACTTTTTCGCGGGTATAGGTTCCATTGCCGACAGAAGTCACGGCTTCCCGGTAACATGCCACCGTAGTTTTAACATATTCCGGGCTTCTCCCGCGACCTTCGATTTTAAGCACTGAAACTCCGGCATGGGCAATCTTGTCGATAAAACCGATGGTACACAAATCTTTTGGCGACATGATATATTCGTTATCGACCTCCAATTCAATTTCTGTTTCAGAATCGGTGACACGATAAGGTCGCCGGCACAACTGGTAACAGGAACCCCGGTTGGCAGATGCATTATAATGATCCAGACTCAGATAGCATTTTCCGGAAACAGCCATGCACAAAGCCCCGTGTGCAAAAATCTCTATCTGAACCAGGCGGCCAGATGGCCCGGTAATCCTGTTCCGTTTTATTGCACGTATGATGGAGGCTACCTGATCAAGTGTCAGTTCTCTTGCTGTAACCATGACCTCTGCGTACTGTGACCAGTATTTCACAGCCCCGATGTTGGTGATGTTGGTCTGGGTACTCATGTGCACCGGCATTCCGATCTTTCTTGCGTATTGTATGACAGCCTGATCGGAAGCGATGATCGCGGTAATTCCGTTTTTTAAAGCAGAATCGATTGTTTTTTTTACCAATCTGAGTTCGTGATCGTATATAACGGTATTCAGGGTGAGGTAGGTTTTAACTTGATGTTTCCGGCAGATACGGGCGATCCTGACGAGGTCGCGAAGGGTGAAGTTGACGGAGGACCGGGCACGCATGTTCAGAACCCCAACCCCGAAATACACTGAATCGGCGCCAGCCCCGATCGCCGCCATCAATGATTCCCAGGTACCGACAGGCGCAGTGATCTCAATTCTTTGCAAGGGATTTTTTTGCAAAGGTAAGAGTTTTTAAGTTCAGCGGGAGTCAAGCCATGGCCCTCCTGGCGGTTTATCTCACATAGGCTGCCTTGTTGATATCGTTAATGTTTTTCAGTTTCATCTCATTGCAAGCCAGTTTTCCAAATATCTTTTACCATTGGTTGTGATGATGGATTCGGGGTGGAACTGAACGCCGCAAATCGGTAATGTTTTATGTGATACGGCCATGATGGTATTTTCCTCAGAAACAGCCAGGACTTCAAGGCAATCGGGAAGGGATCCGGGATCCGCGGCCCAGGAGTGGTAAAGGCCTACTGTCGTGCCTTCTCTGATTTCATTGAAAAGGCCATGTTCCGGATGCAGAATCCTGAGATGACGGGGCTGGCCGTGATTGACAACAGGAAGGTTGTACAGGTTTCCCCCGAAATAACGAACCAGGGCCTGCATTCCCAGACACACCCCGAATACCGGAATCATAGTTTTATGGAGATTGTATAAGCGGATAAGATGGTCCAGTATATCATACATGGTTGTTTGTTCATCCGGCAACCCCGGACCCGGGGAAAAGATGATCCCGTCGCAGGCTGGCAGCTCCTTCATTTTAAACGCTTCCGGTTTCATGATAATCACCTTATCTTTGTCAATCCGGTGTAAAAGCTCAACCAGATTCCAGGTAAAAGAGTCATGATTATCGAGGAGCAGGAGCATTGATAGTTGTGCGTTAACGGATATTACGCAGGAATTAAAGTTAATACGGGTTCGTTGGCAAGGTAATTTATATGATGTAAAGATACAGTCAAATTGATCATCAGGAAAGCTGAAATCATTGAAAAAATCAACAGTTATACCAGCCGGGAGATCCCCTTCCTGTATGCTATCGATTTTGACGCAAACAAGGGATTTGTTCTAACGCAAGAAGAGGCCCTCCGGCTTGGGGTTTTATATAATATTGATGGAAACTCCAATGCCGGACCTGTCGAAAATATACAGGTTCCTGAAATTCAGGTCCACCCTGTGGAATTTGCGGTGTACAGGAATGCATTCGATAAGGTCATGTCACATTTGAAACGCGGGGACACCTATCTGATCAACCTTACTTTTCCGACAAGAATAATGATCCATATCGATCCGGCGGAACTTTTCAGGGCCTCCGGCGCTCCCTATAAACTTTATGTACCGGGGCAATTTTTGGTCTTTTCTCCCGAACCTTTTGTAAGGGTTACGGGTAACAGGATCTATTCGAATCCGATGAAAGGAACCATTCAGACTTCTATTCCCGGAGCCAGAGAAATTCTTCTGGCCGATCAGAAAGAATTGTTTGAGCACAACACTATTGTCGATCTGATCCGCAATGATTTATCGATGGTTTCAACCGACGTAAGGGTAACGCGTTTCCGTTACCTGGAGTTGATCAAAACGAACCGAGAAGATTTATGGCAGATGAGTTCAGAAATTTGCGGTACACTCTCTGAATATTACAGAAGGCACCTGGGCGATATTATTTTCAGATTATTGCCGGCCGGTTCGGTAACCGGAGCGCCCAAGGAAAAGACTGTTCAGGTCATCAGGGAGTCGGAAGTATTTCAAAGAGGTTTTTATACGGGGATTTTTGGATTTTTCAACGGGATGGAACTATGTTCCGCCGTGACTATCCGGTACCTTGAATTAAACCGTACAAAAATTGACAAAATACAGAAGGCCATATGGCCGGAGGAGAACAAGTCCCCTGATAATGATCCCCGTTACCCGGTTCTGATTTATAAGAGCGGAGGAGGTATAACAGCACTGAGTAATGTTGAAAATGAATATGACGAGATGTTAAAAAAAGTATATGTGCCTCTTATTTGAAACCATCAGGATTGAAAATGATAAACCCAGGTACCTCGAAGAACACCTGGCACGGATGGACCGGTCAGTACATGAAATCTGGGGTACGGGTCTGAAAACCTTTACAGAAGCTGATATCCGGGTGCCGGACAGAATACCGGCCGGGGTAATCCGTTGTAATATAACCTATGGTCCGGATATCAGGAAGATTACGTTCACAATTTATGAGAAAAGGGTTATCCGGTCTCTGAAGCTGATTTCCTGTAATTCGGTTGATTATCATCTCAAATTTTCTGACCGGAAAATCCTGGAATCATTATTTGCTCTTCGTGGCACTGCCGATGAAGTACTAATTGTAAAAGACGGATTGATCACAGACACTTCCATGTCGAATATTATCTTTTTTGATGGAACACGATGGTTTACCCCTTCCGCACCCCTTCTGAAAGGCACTTGTCGTGAACGACTGGTGAAAACCGGTTTCATTTCCGAATATGATATCAAATCTGCCGATCTGAAATCCTATCAGGGTTGCAAACTGATCAATGCCATGCGTTATCCGGAGGAGGAAGAAATGATACCCATGACATCGGTTGGTTGGTAGAGAACCCGGATATCGGAAAGGGTTGTGAAACTCTTAATTCCAATAGTGTCCAAACACGATGTAATAGGAGAACTGGCCCGGTCCTGCGGCAATATCGATCCCCATCCTTAACTTGAAAATCCGGGCAATAAGATAACGAAATCCAGTTCCTCCGGCCCAATGCCAGCTTTCATCGCTCAGATTTTTTGAATCGCTCCAGGTACGACCAGCTCCCGCAAATCCAACAAGGCTCCATCGGCGCGTTATGTCAAATCTTTGTTCGGTTTCAATCTGAAAGACTTGCTGCCCCTGGTAATGCATCATTGGAATTCCCCTCATGTCGATATAAGGGTAATAATAAAACGGGACATTATTGAAAAGCCCAACCCCATAAAGTCTGAATCCGCAGACCCACGGTTTTACAGGCTGAAGAAAAACAGTCAGTTCCCCTTCCAGCTGATCCGTATCAATCTGGCTCCCGGTCCAGTTTCGTCCAAAAGTGTAAGTCGGTTTGAACCGGATTCCCCGGTCGGGGGTGAAAATGGTATTCCGAGTATCGACTTCACAATAAATTCCGAAAGTCCCGATATGTTTATCAAATGTTGATTGGTCAAATGCCACCGTGGAAAGAGAGTCGAGAAAATGATTCGTAAATTTATATTGAGACTTCATGTATATGAAAGTATATTTCAACCCGGCAAAGATTTTATTCCTGTAAAGGTTTTCACTGATATCAAGAACCGCAAAAAGTGGCTTGAGTTTAAAACTAAACTCTTTTTCTCCAAGGTTCTTGAAGGTGCGATAGTAATCCATATTCGCATCCGCGTAACCCAGTCCAATTGTGTACCTCATGCCGATTGCGGGAAAGGTTCCCTGCCGGAGTGCTCCCACACCCCAGGTATTATTCAATGTCCACATGCCGGCAATCCCAGTAATATCGGGAAAATGAAATTGTTCGCCCTGTTTGGCAGATTTTTTTGGACTTATGAAAACGGCTGCCAGAGCAACTCCGAAACTTCCGAGAGCTGGTTCGCTGATGACCGTCGGATAGGGTACAAATCCGTGAAGATTAATAACCCAGTTGCTCATATCGAACTTACCATCTAGCGTATCTTTCAGGACGGCCTTGTTTTTTTGTGCCATGGTGTTGGGCAGGAGTAATGTTCCAAGAATCAGAAAAAGCAATATCTTTTTTACCATAAAAACAGTATAAATAGCATTCCCGGGAATAACCCCGGCTATCCTGACACTTTATAAAAAGTATTACAAACAGTAAAGATAAAATAAATTCAGGTTAACAATATTACCCTGATTATTGGCAAGTTTTTCAGTCGTACTCCTTTTCTGCCGGGAAGATTCCACCTTGTTTTCCCGGGGGCTCTTACCGTTTGATATATGTGAAAGAATAGAAGAGGGGCCGAAGCGGGAATAAGCGTAAAAACTATTAATTTTGCGGGGAAAGCGTTTTGGAACAGTAATTATTAAACAGAAATGTCATGAAAAACAGAAATATCATCTTCTTCGTTGTTATTTTGTTTGTTTTTGCCTTAGCCGGTTGCAATAGCGGTGACAGGGAACTGAGACAAGATGCCAAGGGTATTGCAGATCTGATGTGCCGCAATATTGAATCGATGAATAAGTTAAGGAATGCCGATCCGGCAGATTCCATGATGAGCCAGAAACTGCAGATGGAAGCGCACGACATTCAGGTTGAAATGACGATCGTGTATCAGGAGTTTAAAAAGAAACACGCGGAAAAGATCAATGATGCCGGTTTTAATAAAAAATTCGGTCAATATCTGCGCGAAGCCATGCTTGAATGCAAAAGCCTGTCGAAGGAGGACCGGGCGAAATTTGAGCAGGAACTGGACAAGTAATCCGCGAATACATCTATCGCTTCGAAAGACTTATCCCCAATTCTTTTAGTTGTTCCTCTTTGATGGCAGATGGCGCGTCGATCATCATATCTCTTCCGGAATTGTTTTTAGGGAACGCGATGAAATCGCGGATAGAGTCTCCACCCCCAAAAATTGTTGCCCACCGGTCGAACCCAAATGCAATACCCCCATGAGGAGGAGCGCCGTACTCGAATGCATTCATTAAACATCCGAATTGACCAGATGCATCTTCTTCGGTAAATCCCAGTATGGAGAACATCTTTTTCTGCAGTTCTTTGTTATGAATCCTAATAGAGCCTCCGCCGATCTCGGTGCCGTTTATGACCAAATCGTATGCATTGGCACGAACAGATCCCGGGTCGGTGTCGAGAAGTGATATGTCTTCCGGTTTCGGGGAAGTAAACGGATGATGTTTGGCATAGAAGCGTTGTGTTTCATCATCCCATTCCAACAACGGAAAATCAATTACCCAAAGAGGTTTGAAATCGGCAGTGGGAATCAGTTTCATTCTTTTCCCTACTTCCAGACGAAGTGTTCCAAGGGCTGTACGGCTCTTCTCTTCCCTGCCTGCAAGTATCAACATCAGATCACCGGGCACAGCCTTGAACCTGTCGGCAATGGTTTTAAGGCCTTCTGTATTGAAAAATTTGTCAATCGAAGATTTTAAAGTTCCATCTGCTGCATACCGGATCCAGATCAATCCTCCGGCTCCAACCTGAGGACGTTTTACGAATTCAGTAAGCTCATCCAGTTGTTTTCTGGAATATTCACTGCATCCGGAGGCGGTGAAGCCAACCACGAGTTCGGCCTCATCAAAGACCTTGAAATTATTTCCTTTCACAAAGTCAGTGATTTCAGTGAAAGTCATTCCGAAACGGATATCGGGTTTATCGGATCCGTATAACTTCATGGCTTGATCATAGGTTAATCGGGGGAATTCCTGTACCTCGAGATTCAGGACCGAACGGAAAAGATGACGGGCAAGGCCTTCGAAGGTACTCAGAATATCCTCCTGGGTAACGAACGACATTTCACAGTCGATCTGGGTGAATTCAGGTTGCCGGTCAGCCCTGAGATCCTCATCGCGGAAACAGCGGACAATCTGAAAATAGCGATCATAACCGGCGACCATCAGCAATTGTTTGAACTGTTGCGGAGATTGGGGAAGTGCATAAAACTGACCCTGATTCATCCTGGAGGGAACCACAAAGTCCCTGGCTCCTTCCGGCGTGGACTTGATCATGTAAGGCGTTTCAATCTCAAGGAACCGTAAACCATTCAGGTAATTCCTGATTTCAATAGCCATTTCATGGCGTAATTCCAGGTTGGTCCGGTTTGGGCTCCGGCGGAGGTCAAGATAACGGTATTTCATCCGTAATTCCTCGCCGCCATCGGTAGTATCCTCAATGGTGAACGGCGGGACGAGGGAGGTATTTAAAATAGTAAATTGTTCAACCAGGATTTCGATATTTCCAGTAGCTATTTTTAAATTTTTATTGCTTCTTTCTGCAACTTTCCCGGTCACAGAAATTACAAATTCACGGCCCAGTTTCCGGGCTTCCAAACAAAGATCCCGGTTGACTTCAAGATTGAAAACAAGCTGGGTAATTCCATATCGATCACGGAGATCGATAAAGGTCAGCCCGCCCATATCGCGCGATCGCTGCAGCCATCCGCAGAGGGTCACATTCAGGCCAACGTGGGCCATGTTTAATTCACCACATGTATGTGTACGGAGCATTGCTTCTCATTTTGAGGGGCAAAGGTAGGAAGAAATGGCAAATGACCATGGACGCATGGCAATAGGAACAAGGATCCTTCAAATAGTGTTAGACAAACCCTCATTCAGGTTCATTAATGTTCCTCCCAACAGGATCCGAAAAGGCAGAATTGAATTTATGATATAAGCCTTCTATAAATTAAATATTTCTGGTTTTTTGCAAAAACAGAATTTATTACCCGTTCAATTGCACTTTTCCTGAATTTATTACCAATTCTGAACGCCCAAACGTAGTTTTTGCAACAAACGGCATATAACTTCTTATTTATCAGTTTTATCTTTTTTGCATACCGATCTATTTTTGAATGGAAATTTAAAACGATGAATATGGAAACAAAAATCATCAAGGGAGATTTTGTCAAGGATAAAATCTTCGAAGAGGTAAAGTCAGAGATCACCATTTTGCGGGAAACATATAAAACATCGCCGGGGATTGCCTTCATCGGATTTTCCTGTGTACCGCTTGCAAAGTACAACATACCGCTGCATGTTCAGCTTGCCCGGTCAATGGGAATGAATGTCACAACGAAAATAATGGATAATAAGGTCACAGAGGAAGAGCTATTTGCACAGATTGATGATCTGAATAAGGATGACGACATTAACGCCATTGTGCTTCTTCAGCCCCTGCCCGACCATCTTTGCCCGATAAGGATTGTGAACAGGATTGACCCCCTGAAAGAGGTGGAAGGTTTTCATCCGGTTAACATGATGGGAACCATGATCCCGGAAATAGGGGCCAGCAGGTATCCAATGTGTCTGCCGACGGCATTGTTTGAAATGTGCCATGAAGCGGATGTTCATTTTCAGAAAAATCAGGAATGGGTATTTGTGGTCGATGATGGGTTTTTCTCAAATACCCTTACGAAGATGATTGTAAGAGCTGCCGCCTCCCGTGCAGTGCCGGATGATTGTCCGGTAACATTTGTGAACAAAGATTCCGCCAATCTTGTTGAACATTGTAAAAGGGCCGACATCCTGGTTGTTGTAACTAAAACACCCGAGTACATCCAGCCGGATTGGCTGAAACCCGGAGTGTGTATTATCGACATCTATTCAAATCTCGTGAAGGAAGTTCCCTCTAAAAATGATCCCTCTAAATTGGTTCCCATTATTCGCGGCGGGGTCAGAGCCGACTCGGTGAATCATATTGCCGGTGCCATCTTACCGATTCCCGGTGGCCTTATGACGGTAGTGATGGCCATCCTGTTTCGCAACACGGTGTCGGCCTTTAAAAATAAGGTGGAAAATGTGATTTGACGCACAATCCGGACCCCTTAATCCATTCTTTCAATCCGGGTACGCAGGGCGTTCACTTTTTCATGAAGGATATTAAAGAACCGGTATCGTTCTTTGGCAGAGGTTCCGCTGATCATGGTTGATTTTTGCATCAGGTTCTTCAGAGAATTTTCGATCTGGTCGCAAAAAACAGGATTTGAAGTGATGAGCTGATTAATCACGTTATACGTGTTGTAAGAAGTTTTCCTGCCATCAGCCTTTACCAGGATTGTATTGTCGCTGACCAGGACCTCATTGTGGTACAGTTTATAACTACCTTCGATCCCCTCGGCAGTCCCCCCAATCATGTACTGAAATCCGTGTTCTGCCTGACTTTGTACATGATCGAGCCATGAACTCAGGACATCGCAAAGCATGAAAACATCGTCGCGCCTGGAAAAAAAACCGGAGATAAAACAATATTCAATTTGCCGAAGCACGCTGGAAATAGTTTCTTCGCTCCAGATTTCAATGGTTGGGATTTTGACGTAGTTTGCAAGTAAGAGACGCCCGGTTTCATAAAGGTGGGCCGGAGTATCGAGGGATAGCTTTTTATCCTGATAATTTCCTGAAGGAATCAGGGCTTTATTCCAGAAATAGGTCTTGAAAGCGGCAATCTCGGGAAATTCGAAATAGTAAAATACGGGAATATCCTTTGCTGCATAAATGATCTCTCTTTCTTTTGCAGCGTGGATAATCTTTATTGCCGCCAATAACGATTGCAGCCATTTTTCGATATCGAGACCATCTTCTCCGATTGCCAGAGAATCAAACACTACATGATTGCTCCTCAGATTAAAAAGGGAATCAGCAGAGATTTTATAATGAAGACAAACCAAATGCAACTCTTCGATCGAAATCTCCTTCTCTCCCCTGATCCTTCGGTAGGCGCTGTCGTAGCTGATCTGCAGCAACTCTGAGAGATCGTGAACAAAAGAGATATGTGGAGGCAGGCTGTTTTTAATTATCTGAAACAACCGTTCCTGAATGGTCGAAGCTTGTTCCATGTTTTACTGTTTTCGACACATGTAAAGATAATGAAAAAGTTCCGGTTGTCAACAGCGACAAATTCCTTCCCGGGTCATTTCACCCAAATCCTGATTCCTTCCGAATGGGCGCTGTATTCAGGCGCATACAGGCATTGGGCCGTGGTGATCCCGTTTGAATAGACTCCGGCAGCATTCACCCGTAATTCATACTCAAAAACATAACTTCCCCTGGGCAGATATTCAAAGAAGAAATTTGTTGCAAGATCGGTAGTCGATTGATAATATCCCAGACCATCCTGGTAGCGATATCCCGACAGAGAACCGGAATTCTTGTGGATAACCGTTTTTCCGGAACCCGGCATTCCCGGATAAGAGGTTTTCATCACTGTAACCGGTTCACATGCAGAAGCACGCAAATCCTTCATGTGTACAAATTCCAGGTCACGGTCGACCGACAGTACAATGCGTACCACCAGTTTATCCCCAATATTTATTGCGTGGTTTACTGAATCCGAATTTTTTGACATTTGAATTTCCAGGAGAACAGGCCCCGATGGCGTAAGCTTTTCCACAAATAACTTTTTCTCCAATTTCAACGGGGTTTTGGCGGGCGTGATTTTATCGAGATCTTCAAAATACTGCCAGTACAAGGCTCCCCATGCAATACCGTCGGACGATTTGACAACTTTTACCTGACCCATTTCGGGGCGGATCTCGGAGCCCTGCCAGGACATCTTAAAATATCCGGTCCCGGCTTCTTTTTTTATATCCTGTAACTTTTCCGGATCAATTTTTTGTTTTCCAACGGTAATTGTGATCCCATCCTGATTTTCTTTTCCAAGCGAGGAGGAACCAAGCCAATCGGTTCCACGGAGAAGCAAAGCATAACAGGCTTCAACAGTGGCCCGGTCGGTACGCCACAATTGCGTTTGTTTCTGTTTGAGAAGCCAGATTTTAAGCTCTTCTACGATTTTTTCGTCCCGGGAAATCTCATCAAAAACTTCGATCATCATGGCCTGCGTTTCAACGGGAGCTTCGTACCACCGGTACCAGTCCTGTTCCCGGTTCCCGGCCCAGTACATTCCCATCTCGGTTGAATGAAGCGATTTCTCGTTCAGTGATTTCACGATCAAACCGGGGATTTCCTTTTGATCCATCCGGTGCAATGCCAGGGCGATCATTCCCTGAATATACCGATCGTTCTTCGTCCAATATTTTTCGGCTTGTTCTTTAAAATAGTAAAATGCTTCCCTGATTTCCGAAGTCTGACGCTGTATCTCCAGCCCGCTGCCATTCAAAAAGTAGCTCCGGGCATAGAGGTACTGTATTTGGGTTACCGACAAATGATCATCATCCAGGTTGATTTTATCGATGTTTTTCAGATTCTGAAGATCTTCCGCTATTTTACGGTCGAGAAATCCTATTCCTTTTATAACCATATTCCAGATTGCCGGATCCCTCCGAATTTCCGTAATTCCAAGGTGATCAAGATGTCCCAGTCCGGTAATAATGTTTTGCGTTATCCAACGGCTTTCAGGCATTCCTTCAAACCATGTCCACCCACCTGATGATTGCTGCAATTTTTCAAGAAGTTGCAGGTTTTTCTGCAGATTTGCATTCAGGTTATTCTCATCAAAATAAAGACCCAGCGCTCTTTTTTGTGCTGATTCGGAAAGGGCCTCCACAACCCAGGGGGTTTCCTGGAGCAATGCAGATTTCAATTCTTCATTTTTCTCAAGATTTGATTGAAGCGCATCGGGTGTGGCATTTTTCCAGCTTTCGAACACGTTTTTAATGGATGGGTTGGAATTTGCAATGAATGCCGCGATGCTGTTCGAATAAAATGCGTTGAAAATCGCATCGGCGTTCTGATATTGCCTTTCATTCAATGGTGGAAGGGCCTGTATGGCATACCAGATCGGATTGGTGGCGAATTCAAGGGTGAGCCTGTAATTCTTCAATGAATTATCTGTGGTTTTACCTGATCCTGTCAGTTTGTCCATGACAAATACCGCGGAAGTTTTCCCGCGAACCGGCAACGGTAACGATTCAGTGACCAGCATGCGGTTGGTCAGTACCGGAATCGCCCGTTCTTCACCATCGCTGAAACTTCCGGTTCTGGCCGATATCCTGTATTGGAGCAGCGACAGATCTGCTCCTACCGGAATTGCGAGGGTCCAGGAGACCTGAATGCTTTGATTTTTTGAAAGGGTAATATGCCGGTTCCCGGCGCCTGATTCGCGGTTATATTGAATGAGGGTACCCGTAAGTGATTGAATGATGGAATCCATCTTTTGCCCGGTAAGGGCGTTGGTCAGCTCAAGAACTGCTTCACCTGCGAGATCCTGATCCGACAGGTTTACAATTTTGGTTGAAAAGACAATGGTATCACCCTGCCTGACAAATCGCGGTACATTCGGAAAAACCATCAGATCTTTTTGGGTGATGACCTCTTTATCGATAAGTCCGTATTCGAGATTTTTTGTGTGAGCCAGCCCGGAAAGTTTCCATCGGGTGAGTGATTCGGGTACCGTAAAACTCAGCAAGAGGCTTCCCGTCGAATCGGTCACCAGGGCGGGGTAAAAGAACGCGGTTTCATTGAAGTTTTTACGGATCCGAAAGTTCTCAACCGGTTGGGGAGACGATTTCCCGGCCAGCCCCGAATCACTTCCCTCTTTTTCAGGATCGGGCGCCGGCAGCGATGCTATTTTCTCTGCCAGGGCTTCAGGTGGCGGCGGGGCTTCGTTTTCACGTCCGGGAGACGCGGTCATACCCATAATCATGGGCGCATCAAGCGATCCTTTACCACCTCGAAAAAACCGAATCCCACCGGCATTTCCGAAATACGACAAGCCAAACCAGTTCAACTGCCACTCAGGAATGGAGCTGAAGGAACCTCCCGCACGGGGAGATCCGAGGCTGCGGCCCGATTCAATTCCAAAGCCGTCATGGATCTCCCAGGGGTACAATCCGTTGTAACGTTGATAAATATGGAACGACCACGGGGCCGACCTGAATTGATCGAGCGAAGCGTCGTACATGGCGGCAAGGAATTCAGCTTTAACGGGAAGGTGGCGTGAATCGGATATTTTAATCTTCCATGTTTCGTGGGAGCCGGGATCCAACCGGTTCCTGAACGTCTCAAACCGGATGTCAAGATTTTTATCGGAATATGGAACCACAACAAGTTGCGAATTCTGAAAAACCCTGTTGTGCTTGACAAACGTAAAGTTAACAGAAAAGTTACCACGATATTGTTCCCGGATGGGGACCTCCACCACCGTAGCGCGGTCGTTTATTTTAAACCAATCGCGTAATACCACGGAATCCCGGAAACGGACCTCATACATCACATTGGCAAGGTCCTCTTTTGAACCAATCATAAACCGGGCATTTTCTCCCGGAATCCCCATCGTTTTCAAAGGTACAAACCAATTTAAAGTCTGTTCGGGAACCTCTCGTGAATCGGGATTAAATGCGGTAAAGTAATTTTTTATCTCAATTTTTTCCCCAAAAGGATCGGTAGCGATCATGGCAATGGCATAGGTTCCCTGGTCGAGCATCCGGGATTCAACCCCATTGAATTTGAATACCGAATCCCCGGGGGTAGTCATGGTTTTCTCAAAAACTGGTTTATCCACCGGCCAGGTCGAAGGGTCGTTTTCATTTGCGTAAATATCATAAGGGAACCGGGACTGAAATTCCTCACGGGTCATGATATTCAAATCGCATTGTTCCCATTTCCGGGGCTTAAATGCCCGATCGGGTTGGCGAAGCTTTGAAATTTTCACAGTCACTTTTGACGATGTCGGCCGGCCATTCAGGTTGGTAGTTGTTATTTTCAATAAACTATCACGGTGCAGGTTAACAATATCTTTCAGGTTATGATTCAGTAGCAGTGAGACATATCCGACAGACACCACCTGTTGAACCGATTGTGTTTCACCATTCAGATCAGTTACATCGGTTGTTATGGTAAAATCGAATACAGGTCGGGTTGTTTTTTCTGTTGCGGGGTCTGGTACGGCTGTAAACTCAATTGAAAAACTGCCGTCACTACCGGTCTTCAGGATACCATGAGAAATTTCCGTTTCGGGACTGGTTGTAACCGGGCAGAACCAGCCCCAATCACGATATGGGAATCGAATTGACCGAACCACCCTGAACTGAACCATGCCCCCGTCGATGGCATTACCGGCAAACCCCAGGGCTTTTCCGGTAACCGTCAGTTTTTCGTTGAGTTTATAGTTCCCTTCTGGTTGATTGAGGATCACTTCAAATGTCGGACGTTTATATTCTTCAACCGAAACCGATATGGATCCCGACTCATTGTAAATATTCATCAATCCCGTTAACCGGCCAACCGGTATAGAAAAAGATCCGTTGAATGAACCGAATTCATTGGTAATAAAATGCTGTTCCGCGATTTTTTGGCCATTGGCATCATTGAACTGGACTTTTGTTGACTGGCCGGGTTTGATTTTAGTCTGATCTCCGGTTCGTTCAAGAATGATCCCCTTGAAGTAACAGTTCTGTCCCGGTCGATAGATGGCCCTGTCGGTATAAAAAAGAGTTTGCAGGTGGCTTCTTTCCTCCGCGGGCTTATTCCTGTATAGAAAAAAGTTATCGGTAATCATCAGGTCATCTTTAAAGGAAAACCTGAAAAAATCACCGGAACTCCTGTTGTTCAAAGCGGGCGCTACGAACCGGAACATGCCGTGATCATCGGTGAAAAACTCAGCGAGTTTAACCTTAACAGGTTCCTGTTTTGAATAGTTGTACCTTCTTTCCCATGCCTCAGCTTTCACATGCTTCATCGGCAGGCCGGTTTCGCGGTCGAGAATAATGCAATCCATGCTTCCGTCATCATTTTTATTACTGATGAAACTTATCCTGGTGGACCAGAAAGGGGTATAAGTCAGCGTGCCCTTTTCAATTGAAAAAGATTCTTCGGAAGCGCAAAGAAGTACGTAATAACCGGGCAGGACCGGAGGAACCGCAAGCGTAACGGAATGTTTCTGGAAATCCCCGTCAGATGGAATTGTTTGTTTCCAGGCTTGTTTTACAGGGTACTGGTTCAGGTATTTCATAAATTCCTTACGGCCGATCCGGTCGGCTTTTTCGGCATACACTTCGGGATCAGCCTGTACCAGACGAAAATACAGTTCCCGGATGTTTTTGATTTCCACCTTCACCAGGGAGGTTTTTTCGGGAGGAACTGCTTGCTCGGAAATTAGATGCAGTAAGGGTTCCCGGATGTTGTCGGATAGTTGCCGGCAATTTCCCGCGCCATCGGAATCGGGAAACCTGGTTATGGCAGATTCACACAGTTCACGTGCAGCTTTTATATCCCATTTGTGGTCGGCCGACTGCAACGGCTGATAACGTTGACCCCATTCATACAGCACACTGGCCGCGGCGAATGACACCACGGTCGACCAGGGCGATTGGATGTGGGATTGTTCAAGCTTTTTCAATCCTTCCAAATAAATTGAATCGGAGGGAAATACAGCATTATCATATACATATGCAAGTCGTTTCAGTTCAATGGTGACAAGAGCCGCGGGATTTTTATCATTCCGGTGAAAATCGACCAGGAGTTGAAATATTCTGAAGGAAATTTCGGTCGTTGAGATCGAGTCATAGCTTAGTGGTCGGATTGGGAACGCTACCGGGCCATTCAGGAAGTTGCTGAATGCGGCCGACGGACCGAAAAATTCCGGCCGGTCGATACTGAACCATTGGGGTGGCTGGTTTTCCGCGCCCTGGCTGTTCGAAAAGAAATCGAGCGCCCGGTTGCACAGGAAATCGTATAAAGTA
Source organism: Bacteroidales bacterium (assembly GCA_028706295.1). Taxonomy (GTDB): domain Bacteria; phylum Bacteroidota; class Bacteroidia; order Bacteroidales; family FEN-979; genus CAIVAT01. Next base: position 7,897 of record JAQWBQ010000001.1, on the reverse strand, counting down.
GGGCAGACCTCTGCAGTACGGGAGCTTTTCTTTGTCCGTTTGCCGGGATTTGGTTGGTTCTCATTTGCTGAACTTTCCAGAATGGCCTTGACGGATTCAATGGGGACAGACTTAAGCAGGGTACTGTTTTGGATGGAACGTAAATATTCGTTGGTGATCGCCTCGGTGATGGTATTCAGATCCCAGGTGGTAATACTGTCAGAATTAATAACAGAAAGCCGGCTGCGGTCACGAAAACGATATTGGTTATTCCGGTAGTATTTATAATAAACATCAGCCAAAATGGAATGGAGTACCGATGTGGCCGGTTCCCGGCTTCCTGACAACTCATCCCGGAGCTCATGCACTGTCTGGATTATGAAATCTTCCTGGAATTCTGAATTTATTCTGATGCGGTAGAGAACTGCCTTGAGGTATTGCTGGGTATCATTTTCTCTCCTGGCCTCTGTGTAAATTTTATTCACGATATCAAGCGCTGAACGGGGTTGGCCGAGTTTGATGAGGGAATCGACCGATTTCCAGGAGTCTGGGGGCAGAGCGCGTATTTGTTGACAGGATGCAAGGTCGGAAGTCCGGGCTCCGGGAGAAAAAGGATGATCAGATTTTGAATTGTTATCCCGGCCGGAATTGTTTGATGGCAGGACGAAGGAGACCCCCCCGATCCAGAACAGTGTACTGACTGTCAATAGAAGAATCCTTGTTTTCATTCGCTGATAATTTGTTTGAAATGGATAACAGGAATGTCCATTTTCTCATTCACAATATGAATGAACCGCTTCCTTAGGACATTCACGCACATGAAATTTGAAAATCGAAAGTACAAAATTAAAAGTGAGGCAGAAAAGCAAATATCGTGCCGGTATCCGGTTGATCGAAATCAAATCACCACATTGATGATCTTGTTCTGTACCACGATGATCTTTCTGGGAGGTTTACCCTGAAGCCATTTTTCGGATTCTTTTGCAGCTACCACGGCAGTTTCAATATCGGCTATTGCCATATCGGCAGGCAGTTCCAGTTTGAATCGCATTTTACCGTTAAAAGATACCGGATATTCAAATGTGTTCTCGACCAGGTATTGGGCTTTAAATTCAGGGAACCGGGCAAAGAATACACTTTCGGTATGACCCAGTTGGTTCCACAATTCTTCGGCAAGATGCGGAGCGTAGGGAGAGACCAAAACGACGAGATCGGAAAGGACAGCGCTTTTATCACATTTAAGGTCTGTCAATTCGTTGACGCAGATCATGAATGTGCTGACGACGGTATTAAACGAGAGTCGTTCGATGTCATCCCGGACTTTTTTAATCGTTCGGTGGAGAATCCTGAGCTCTTGTGCATTCGGGGCCTCTTCTGAGACCCTGAAGTCGTTATTCTCATTATGATATAATCTCCAGAATTTGCGAATAAATCTGAATACTCCCTCTATTCCGTTGGTATCCCAGGGTTTTGACTGCTCTAAAGGCCCCAGAAACATTTCATAAAGCCGGAAGGTATCAGCACCATATTTGGCTACCAGATCGTCGGGATTAACAACATTATATTTCGACTTTGACATCTTTTCAACCTCTGGTTTCAGCGTCACGCTACCCGTTGTGAAAAGATTCCCGTATTGTTGCTTTACAAATTCCCGTTCATTTGCCGGGACCAGGGGGCTGTTCAGAATATCCTCCAGATTTGCGATCTTGTAATTTGCCAGTGTGGTGAGCACTTTTCCGCACTGGTCCAACATTTCCTGTTTCAGTACATTCTGGTGAACATACTCAACCGGAATGTTAATCCAGGCTATCAGGTTTTCGTTGTTCTTATCAAAGTAGTCAAAACCTGCCGGGAGAACCCAGCCTCCTGCATTTTCGGAGGACGACGTTTCCTCCAGGAGTGAACGGAACAAAACCCTGGCCTTTTGGCTGATTCCCTGGATCATCCCCTGGTTCACCAGTTTTTTAAATGGTTCTTCTTTTACCGACAATCCGATATCAAAGAGAAACTTATTCCAGAAGCGGGAATATATCAGGTGGCCCGTGGCATGTTCTGAACCGCCGATATACAGGTCAACATCCTGCCAATATTCCACTGCTTCTTTGGAAAAATACTCCTTTTTGTTACCGGGATCCATGTAACGCAGGTAATATCCGCTTGATCCTGCAAATCCGGGCATGGTGCTGGTTTCAAGAGGGAAGCCTTCGCGGGTTTTCCAATTTATCGCCCTTGCCAGCGGGGGTTCTCCGGTTTCGGTGGGCAGGTATTTGTCGACTTCGGGAAGCAATAGGGGAAGTTCTTTTTCATCAAGTGTCTGGGGAATCCCGTCAGTGAAATAAACCGGGAATGGCTCGCCCCAATAACGTTGTCGGCTGAAAATAGCATCGCGTAAACGGTAATTCACGGTACCCCGACCAAGACCAAGTTCCTGTATCTTGCGGATCACTGCTCCGATAGCAGTTTTTACATCCATTCCGTTGATGAATCCACTGTTCACCAATATGCCCTCTTTGGCATCGTAGGAATGTTCTGATATGTCGCCCCCCGAAACCACTTCTATGATGGGTAAGTTAAAATGCCTTGCGAAATCATAATCACGGCTGTCGTGTGCGGGCACAGCCATGATCGCGCCGGTACCATAACCGGCCAGTACATAATCGGCTACCCAGATGGGAAGCGGTTCGTCGTTCAACGGGTTGATGCAGTATGCGCCGGTAAACACCCCGGTAACGTTTTTGACTTCAGCCATACGTTCCCGTTCCGAGCGGTTCATGGCTTCATGGATATAACGATCAACCGCCTGTTTTCGATCGGGCGTGGTTATCCGGGAAAGTACTTCATGTTCTGGGGCCAGAACCATAAAGGTTGCCCCGAAAATGGTGTCGGGGCGGGTGGTGAATACCGGCAGGTGCAGATCGGAATCTTTAACCCGGAATAAAATTTCAGCTCCCTCTGAACGACCAATCCAGTTGCGCTGCATCTCTTTTAGAGATTCTGAAAAATCAATGGTATCAAGTCCGTCGAGGAGCCGCTGGGCATAGGCAGTGATCCGGAGAAACCACTGTCGCATCAGTTTTCGTTCGACAGGATGTCCGCCCCGGACAGAAAAGCCGTTTGCAACCTCGTCGTTGGCAAGCACGGTTCCCAGTTCAGGGCACCAGTTCACCATGGCATCAGAAAGGTAGGCGAGCCGGTAATTCATCAGGATTTCCGATTTCTGTTTTTCTGAGAAATGATTCCACATTTCAGCTGAAAAGATTCCATCCCAGTTATGGCCGAAGCCCGGGTCTTTTTTGATAAGATCCTTGACCCAGCCGGTATTCATGGCCGCATTGATTCCTGCATTTCCATATATTTCAAAATGTCTGATCAATCCGGTTACCGGCTCAGCTTTCCTGTTTTCGTTGTTATACCAATGGTGAAACAGACGAATGAAGGTCCACTGCGTCCATTTGTAGTAATCCGGATCGCAGGTCTTTACCTCGCGGCTCCAGTCGAAACAAAAGCCAAGCTGATCCATCTGCTCACGGTATCGGGCAATGTTTCTTGCAGTCGTGATGGCAGGATGTGTTCCGGTTTGAATGGCATACTGTTCTGCTGGTAATCCGTAAGCATCGTATCCCATCGGATGCAGGACGTTGAAACCCTGAAGCTTCTTATATCTTGAAAAAATATCGGAAGCTATATATCCGAGCGGATGTCCGACATGTAATCCGGCGCCCGATGGGTACGGGAACATATCGAGCACATAGTATTTGGGTTTAGAATGGTCAATTTCGGACCGGTAAGTATTGTGGTCGATCCAGTATTGCTGCCATTTTTTCTCTATTTCCGAAAAATTGTAATCCATAATGCTTTTGGTTGATACTTGTTTCAGGAGGCCTACAGCAAGCTAACTTCCCGCAGTAAAGCCTGCAAAGTTAGAAAAAATCGGCCGGATAGCGGAATTCCTTATCTTTGGATACTGATACTCACTGATACATGGACCAGCAAGGGCCTGTCGAAAACAACATTCCCGGGAAAAGAAAAAAACATTGGTTTAGAAAAATCCTGATTGCTCTTCTCTTTATTATAACTACCGTTTATTTTTCATTGTTCTTCGGTTTGAATTATTTTGGAGAGAAATTTTTAAGGAATTATATGCAGGAGAAAATCCTGCAGAGCAGTCAGGGTGTTTATCGGGTCGATTTCAGGAATCTGGATATCAATATTCTGACCGGTCGGGTCAGGATCGATAGTTTTGAGCTGATACCGGATTCAAACCGCTATAATCAGCTAAAAATAAAGGGCGGGGTTCAGAAGGCCTTGTACGAGGTGATGTTCCGGACCCTGGTTCTTGACCGGTTTTATTTCTGGCAGATCTATGCCACTCACAGAATCAACCTGCGAAAACTGATCCTGAAGGATCCTGTAATAAGAATTGCCGGTTTCCCGGATACAATCCGTTCGCAGAGGAACCGGTGGCGTGTGGTGTATGAGGATATCTATCCCGCGATATCCAGTGTTTTCAATGATTTTCACATTGATTCGGTGAGGGTATTGAATGGTCATTTTCTTTCCTCATTCCGGCCCAGCACCCTGAAAGCCACATCGGGAGAATATGAATTCAGCGCCACCCTTCGCGATGTTTCGGTCAATCCGTTCAGCTATTATAATCATGACCGGGTGTTTTATTCACGCGATGTTGAGCTGGTGATCCATCATGTAGAATTTGCCCTTGCCGACAGTCTCTATTTTTTAAAGGCAGAAGAACTCGGATTTTCGCTGACCCGTTCCCATCTTTTTGGTAAAAAGGTCAGTCTGGTACCCAATGTTCGCGCAAAAAGGTTGAAATCAGTGCGAAAGGGTGATTTTTACCAGCTCGATGTCCCTTCTTTTTATATTCAGGGTGTCGACCTCTACCAGGCACTAATGGACAAAAAGGTCGAAGTGGACCGGGTAAATCTTTCAGCGGTGAAATTCAAGATATTCAGAAATCCCTTGAACGAAAAGTATTCGGGGATAAACCGCCCGGGGAATAAGATCAAACTAAACGACCTTTATTCCGTGATTTCGAAAAATCTCCATTTTATCGCGATCGATACCCTGAAGGTGGAGCGTGCTTCCCTTGAATTTTTCACAGGGTTGCATCAACCCAACCCGGAACTGCGCATCAGCCGGGTTGACATCACACTGGATCATTTCAGGCTTGACTCCCTTACAAAACAAAATCGTAACCGCATATTTTACTCCCGCGAAATCGAATTGTACATCGATGATCTGAATCTGAAACTCCGGGACGGGATTCACAATATCAATTCAAGCGCCCTTTATCTTTCAACAAAAAAATCACTTCTCAGGATCGGACCCACGATTATTTTTCCCGATAAGGTCCGGAATCTTACGGAAATCACCGACCGTCGCAATACCCTGTACCTCCTGGTGTCGGGTCTGACATTTAACGGCATCGATCTGAAAAACGCCTTTAACCGGAGGGTTCTTACTTTTGATATGCTCACCATTGATGAACCCGATATAAGGTACACCCGGTACAGGGCGCCAAAAAATCCGGATCCCCGGTTTAAAAAACCCGTTGATTTTTTCGAGGAGGAAAATGAGGACTTTTTTTATGATTTATTGAAAAAATATTTATGGTCGGTTAACGCGAAACAAATCCTCGTTTCACAAGGAAATATGAAGTATTCAATTGGGCAGCAAAACCTCGAGATCCCGATTGCATCATCCGGATTTAACTTGTCTATGTACGATTTTGTGATTGATTCGGTCCACGGAATGAACAAACAGGGTTATTTTTATAGTCGTGACTTTGACCTTAATCTCCGGTCGGTTTCCCTGGCCTCACCCGACAGCCTGAGCCTTTTCAGGGCGGATAGTGTACACATTGTCACCCGCGACTCGGTGATTACGGCGTATCAGGTTCAATTCTTCAAATCACCACGGCCCATTTTCTTCAACGCAAGTTCCCCGAAACAGCAGGTATTTTCCATAGGCTTTTCGCTCCGGAAGCTTTCATTGTCAGGATTGAACCACCGGAAATTGTTTCTGGAGAAAATTCTCCGGGCCAACGAGATCATTGTTGATGACCCGGCGGTTGTTTTGAAGTCTCAGGGCGTGGTACATCCCATTGGGCCCGTTGAGGAATCCTCCATAATGGCAGGAGGGGATTTTATCAGAACTTATGAGATCGGGAACTGTGTAATAAGACAGGGCGATTTTTCCTATGATGGTCAGGAGGATCGGAAATCGACGACATTCTCCCTTAAGGATGTTGACTTTACCATAAAGAATGCCCTGGTGCATATACCACGAAAAGGAATGAACGATGGAAAGATCCGGTTTGATTCACTGCGTCTTTCTGTTTTGCCCATTAAGGCAGTAATTTCCGATAGCGCCTATATGCTTGAAGTTAAGAGTCTGCGATTTCACTCGTATCCCGCGCGAATTCTTGCCGAGGGGATTACCGTCAGCCCCTTGAAAAATGGCATTAAGGACGGGTTCGGGGAGGAGAAGACCGACTTGTTTATACCCCGCATTGACCTTACGGGCTTTTACTTTGACAAGGCAATATTTGAGAAAAAATGGCTGATTGACGAGGTTTCTGTTGAAAGACCCGTCCTTTCGGTCATCTGGTCCGGCAAAAAGACACGAACAGGAGAACGAAAACAGGATCAATCATTCGGAACATTCCGTTTACCGGCAATAATTGATTCGGCAGCCATTAAAAGATTGCTTATAAACGGAGCCGATGTGTCGGTTTCGATCCGGATGCCGGATACGGCGAAAGATTACAGGATAAAAGATCTGGATATAACAGTCGACCGATTTCATGTAGATAAGGTAACCGTTGCAAATCCAGAAAAAGGGCCCTTTTTGTTTTCCGATAAAATTACGATTTCAGCACCCGGAATATCTTTCCGAACCTCTGACAGTTTATACACCCTCTCTTTTTCAAAGATTCACCTGTCGACAAATCCCTCCCAAATCCTTATCGATTCGGTTGCCATGATTCCCCGTTATGATAAAGCCGAATTCGCCAGAAAGCGCGGATATCAGACCGACCGTATGGAAATCCGCCTGACCCGGATCGGATTGGAGCGGGTTGATTTCAGGAATTTAATAGAGGATAATGTGTTGCATGCCAACCTGGTGACTCTTGACGGATTTACCTTCAACTCTTACCGGGATAAACGAATCCCTTTTCCCGCCTGGCAACGGAGGTCCCTGCCGCAGCAGATGATCAGAAAAATAAAGGCTCCTGTTATTTTCGATACCATTCAGCTGAATGGGGGAACTGCTGTTTATGAAGAACAAAACGGCGACCACCCCGGTCTCCTCTTTTTTGATGAGATGAAAGGCCTCGTGACCGGATTTTCGACCTTACAGGAACCGGGTCCCGACCTGATGATAACCGGATCGGGTCGTTTCATGGGAACAGGAAAGGTAGAAGCACGTATCCGGTTTTACAGGGATCACCCCCGGGATTCGTTTTTATTCAGTGCAAATCTTGGTAGTTTCGATCTTCCCGGAATCAATCCAATGCTTACCCGGTTGGAGCCGGTCATGATAAGCAGGGGTCATGCCCCGGAGACCCGGATATGGTATATCCGCGCCAATGATTCAATAGCAACGGGGCTTATTACTTTTAATTACAGGGATCTGGGTGTTAAATTAATTCAGGTAAAGCCCGGAGTATGGAATATGATGGAACAGTCGCTGTTAACGGAACTCCTCAACCTTTTTTTACCGGGTAGCAATCCCCGGGAGGGGGAACCAATCAGACAGGGAGTCATATGGTACGAGCGGGACCGGACGAAAGGGATTTTCAATTTCATCTGGAAAAGTGTCCTGAGCGGATTGAAATCAGGCGCCGGATTAAACAATAAAGAGCAAAAAGCCATCTTAAAATCTCAAAGGAAAA
>JAQWBQ010000093.1 GCA_028706295.1 Bacteroidales bacterium | reverse complement strand
GAATCAACGACAATGCATTGATTTCGGGGTGCAAAGGTAACGAAATATGACGGGATATTCAAAATGAATCGGAAAAAATACTATTCTGCCGCCATCGACCGGTAAACTTCAAGAGAGATGTCGCTCAGATAATCACTTAATGAATCAACATGCGCGCCCTGCGCCATGACGGTGATCACATAAGGCTGGCCCCCGGCATATACAACGGCCGATTCCGACAGGTCGCTGTCGGTCCCGGTACCCTGCTCACCGAACTTGTGGGCCACCAGGACCCCGGCCGGTAACTTCCGCACCAATCCTTTGTTGAATGTGCTATTTGACAGAAGGTTCAACGCATATTGCGAATGTTCGGGCGAAAGAAAAGATGCATTGTATAAAACAACCATGAACATAGAATAATCGTGTGCCTTGATGGCATAGTTCCCGTCGGACAATTCGGGCTTCCTCAACCCAAGATCGGTAAAGAGCTTCTGAAATATAGTTAGATCCATCTTCCGGGTCAGCAACCAGGTGGCGTTGTTGTCGGATTCCACAATGAGATACTTAAGAAGCTCGGCGACGGTATAATCCTTCCCCGCCACAATCGACTTTCCGGTATAGGACTGGTCGGGAATCTGGCCGGGCGGCTGCTCGAAATTCAATCTTTTTTGCAACAATCCGGGCTCTTTTTCAGCCATCTTCAACCAGGTCATCATAATCGGTACCTTCAACAAACTGCCCGCAGGATACTCCCGGTCCTCCCCCATCTTCATCCATTTCCCGGTGTTCAGCCGCCGGATATAAATATCGGCTGCATTCAGTCCGCCATTCTTTTTCTTTTCACTGGTGATCAGGCTCAACTGACATTTCAACTGTTGGAATTCGGGCGATTCATCCGGAATTTCGGCAAAGAGCACGGGGCTGACCAATTCAAAGTCGTGACTGCGGATCATCCGGATCCCGGGGCGATTCACTACGACATCGCCGGTTTTGGCAGGATCCGGTTGCCCGGCCTGAGTAGCAGGGTGCATTTTCCAGAAATACACGATGATAAAAAGGATCACCAGAATAAGAAATACGGGCAGGGGAATGGAAGCAGCAACTGCTTTCCGGAATTTCATTCCGATCAGTTTCATAGGGCAGTAAGGTTAGTTATTCGAGTAAAAGAGTCGTACAAGTGCTTCAAAATTAATAAAAATTACCGGATATTATCCCGGTCACCCGGGATGTTCATTTTTAACTTACTTTTGAAATCGATTTCTTTGGAGCCACGGGCATATGGAGCATAAGATCAAATCAGCCCTGAATGTGATGGAAGGCGTCGAACAGCCTGCCCAGATCAATACAGAACTTGTCAAAAGGTTGCATTCGAAAAAATCGAAGACGCTTTCACCCGGGGAGTACCTCGACGGGATCTTCGGGGGAAACCGGACCCTGCTGAGCAAAGCCATCACGCTCATCGAGAGCTCGCTTCCGAAAGACCAGGAGATAGCCCGGCTAATCATCGATGGTTGTCTGAAAAAAAAACAAAAGTCAGAATTCAATCAATCGATCAGTAAATCGGTCAATCAATCAATTTGTTCCGCTCCGTCAAGTATCCGCATCGGCATCACCGGGGTGCCCGGCGTGGGGAAGAGTACCTTCATCGAGGCGCTCGGCACCTACCTGACGCGTCAGGGACATAAGCTTGCGGTTCTTGCCATCGATCCGAGCAGTACGCGTTCGAAAGGCAGCATCCTTGGCGATAAAACCCGGATGGAGGCGCTTTCTGCTGAACCAAATACCTTTATCCGTCCCTCCCCCTCGGCCGGCTCGCTGGGCGGCGTGGCGCGAAAAACCCGCGAAACCATCATTCTGTGCGAAGCGGCAGGATTCGACATCATCTTCGTGGAGACCGTGGGGGTTGGTCAATCGGAGACCACGGTGCATTCGATGGTCGATTTTTTCCTGTTGCTCATGTTGGCCGGCGCAGGCGATGAGTTGCAGGGAATCAAGCGTGGCATCATCGAGATGGCCGACGTGATTCTCATCAACAAAGCCGACGGCGATAACCTGAACAAGGCAAAAGCGGCCCGCGTGGAGTATGCCAACGCACTCCACCTCTTCCCGCCGGCTTCAAGCGGATGGCAACCGGTTGTCGACATCTGCTCTGCCCAATCGCTGTTCGGGATCGACCATGTCTGGGAGATCATCATGGATTATTATGCGATCACCACGGAAAATGGTTTTTTTCACCACCGGAGGATGGAGCAAAACAAGCAGATCATGTTGGAGACCATTGAGGCAGGGCTGCATCAGCATTTCTTTTCCCGGAAGGATATCTCCGCGAAGCTTCACCGGATCGACCAGGAGATCCGGAACGGTTTACTGAATCCTTACTCGGCTGCACAGGAAATGCTGGAGCAGTACTTCAGGAAGGAGTAAGGAATCGTGCATTATGATCCGGTTTCCGGGAATCACGAATTCTGTGACTGATTTCTTTTCCAATAGCGGTGAATAACCCGGTAAAGAACCGAAGCGTCGATGGGTTTGGTGAGGTGATCGACACAACCCGATTCCAGACAGATCTTTGATTCCTCCTGGTAGGCTGAAGCTGATTGGGCCACAACCGGGATTCCCGGCCAGCGCCGGCGGATATGGCGCGTACATTCAAAACCATCCATTCCCGGCATCTGGATATCCATGAGTACCAGCCCGGTCTCCGGATGTTGTTCGAGCATCTCGAGTGCGGTCATCCCGTTACGGGCATATAGTACGTTCACGTTGGCCTTTTGAAGGATCATCCCCAGAAGACGCGCATTGATGATCTCGTCCTCAACAACCAGAACCGTAAGTCCGGTGAAATCATTGCGGATCAGTGGCTTTTCTTTGGCCGGCAGATCCATCTCCTTGAGGGTCACCGGGAGGGTAAAATGAAAGGTGGAGCCTTTCCCCGGCACAGATTCAACCCAGATGCGTCCACCCATCAGCTCAACCAGCGACCGGGAGATGGAGAGGCCCATGCCCGTACCGCTGTAATGGCGCGCGTTGCTGTAATCAATCTGCCTGAAGGTTTCGAAAATCTTATCCTGATCGGCCGCGGCAATCCCGATACCGGTATCGGTGACAAAAAACTCGCAGAATCCGTCGCGGGGGCGGGAACAGCCAAAGGTGATAGTCCCTTTTTGTGTAAATTTCAGTGCATTGTCAAGAAGATTCACCAATACCTGTTTGACTTTTGCGCGGTCGGTAACAATTCGTACCTGCATTCCCTCATCAGGAAGCATAAGGTGCAACGCAATACCCTGTTTCCCTGCAGATTCAATCTCCCTCCGGTAATTCTCATAAAGTTCCTGAAACAGGTCATCGGTCCGGAACGCGGTCTCGTTGAGATCCACTTGTCCGGTCTCTATTTTGGAGATCTCGATGATGTCGTCGATCATCCGCAACAATCTTTTGGTGCTGTAACTGATGATGTCGGCGTACTCCTCAATTTCACCCTTGCTGATCTGTTCTTTGCGGATCAGTTCGGAGAATCCCAGGATGGAGTTCATCGGGGTTCGGATCTCGTGGCTCATGTTGGCCAGGAAAGCAGCTTTAAGCCGGTCGGATTGTTCAGCCTTGTTTTTCGCGGCATTCGCCGCTTCCGTAATCTTTCTGAGCTTCTCTTCACTGGACTGAAGGGTATTCTTTTGTTCGATGAAATCATTGATCATGGCGGTGACCTCCCGAAATTCGTTGGGGCTTGGACGAAATCCCTGTCCGATGGAAAGGTTTTGTGATTCGAGTAAGAGCGATACCTTCCGGAGGGGGACCACGATCCACCGGATCAGGAAAAAGCCGAGCACCAGGACCCAGACAAGGATGACTGCGCCATAAAGGTAAAACTGCCGGTCAAACCGGTCGCGGATCACGGTAAGCGGTCCAAAATCGATGGCGACCTTCAGAAAGGCAAGCGGGTTGCGTTCCCATTGGTTTTTAATCGGAATGATGAAGATCTGCGTATTCGAGAAAGAGGTCTCATAAGGCTTGTGATAGTTTACCGACAGGTTACAATCGGTACCGGTTTCGAGCGTTTTGAGGTAGCTCCGGTCCCAAAGTTTGCCGATAAACACAAACCCGTTGGGCGACGAAAGCCGGTTTTTATCCTGTGTACCGTGAATGGTTGCGCCGTGGATCTCAAGAAGTCCGGCCGAAGTCTTCATAAAGTAACGGATGAATTTTTCCCGTTCAAGGATCGATCGCACCGCATCGGGAAGAATCCGATCGGGGGTGATCCGGTTGATCACTTCCGACGTCGTACTGTAAACGGCAATGCCTTCTTTGCTATAGATCCAGACCGAACTGGCGTGGTACAGATCGATGATAACGCGCAGGTTGATCCCGGCCCAGGCCGGATCGGGGCTGGCTGCGAAATCGATCATATCATCCCCGTAAGTGTAATCAAGGGTCAGGATTTTATAATATTCACTCTGTGCACGGATGAGCGAATGGATCATCCGCTCTTTCTGGTCCCTCGCATTATCGAAATACTGGCCGATCATTTTTGTCTGACTGTCGTATTGCAGCCAGATCAGCACGAATGATATGATCGTGAAGATCAGGAGCAGGATCGATATTTTGGTGACAACCTTCATGGGAGACGAGGCAATCAGGGTTGGTTCATCGGATTTTCCAGGTCATTCAGAAATGCGGCAATTCCTTCGAGGGTCAGGATGTGATCGACCTTGGCGGTCCGGATGGCAGCCTTTGGCATGGAATCGACTTCGGCGTTTTCGGGGTCCTGCACGATGGTCACTCCGCCGAATTCCTTGATTTTTTTCAATCCCTTGCTCCCGTCGTTATTCGCACCCGTGAGTACGATGCCGATCAGGGCATCGCGGTAAGCCTCGGCAGCAGTCTCGAACAACACATCGATGGAAGGGCGGGCATAATTAACTCTTTCGTCGACAGTCAGGGTAAAACTGCGGTCGGGTTCCACCAGCAGGTGGTAGTTTGGGGGAGCCAGGTAGGCCATTCCCCGCCGGGGCACCTCTTTTTCATCGGCCTCCTTGACATTGAGGCGGTTCAAGTCGTTCAGGATCTGGATCAGGTAATTCTCAGAGTCGGGACTGATATGCTGCACAATGATGAAGGGAATCCGGAATGAACGGTCGAGGCATTTAAAGATGGTCTTCAAGGCATTCAATCCACCTGCCGAGGAACCGATCACCACTGCTTCATATCTGTTTTTAACGATCACGGGATATCATGTTAAAAATGAATTTTTTTCTGATATATTTTTTCATTGACAATCAATGGATTAAATAAAGGAGCGTGTATGGAGAACTGCAGATTCTCTTTGGAACCCAGGCACAGGATCCCGCCTTCAGGCAGGCTTTCGACGAATAGACCGATCACTTTATCCTGAAGGGTCCGGTCGAAATAGATCAGCACATTCCGGCAGACGACCATATTTACTTCTGCAAAAACGCTGTCGGTCACCAGATTATGGGTGGCGAAAACGATATTCTTTTTCAGGGTATCGAGCAGCTTCACGGTCTCACCCTGTGCGGTGTAGTAGTCGGAAAAAGCCGCCTTACCACCCGATTTGATATAATTTGCAGTGAATTCTTTCATCCGGTTGATGGAGTAGATTCCCTCCTTGGCCTGCCTGATGATCACCGGGTTAAAGTCGGTGGCATAAATCTGGGTCTTCTGGTAAAGTCCCTCTTCCCGCAACATGATCGCCATGGAATAAACCTCCTCGCCGCTGGCACATCCGGCATGCCAGATTTTGATGTATGGCAGGGAGTGGAATGTGGGTAGGATTTGTTCCCGGAGGGTCCTGTAAAATCCGGGGTCCCGGTACATTTCGGTAACGGTAATGGAAAGATCCATCAGGATTTGGTCAACAAACTTATGGTTGACCAGCGATTCGTGAATCATCTCCGAAACATGTTGCATCCCCGACAGGTTAAACCGGTTCAGTATCCTCCGCTTGATATGTGCTTTTGAATAATTACGGAAATCGTAACCATACTTTTGATATAAAGCCTCCATAAGCAGGGCGATTTCGATGTCCTGGGTTTCGAGCTGATCTTCCTGGTTGTTCTTCATTTAGGGTCGATGATGGCCAAAGCCTGCGAGGGTCTGATGACCGGTTACCTGGATTCCTTCCTGAGCCAGGTCCGGATGTTTGATGCAACCATGCTGATGACCAGAATGGATGCAATCACCAGCAACGAAGTACTGGTTGAAATTTTAACAACGCTGTGCAACAGCATTTTAACCCCGACAAAAGTCAGGAGTACTGCCAATCCCATTTTCAGGTAGTGGAAACGGTTCATGACGTCCATCACGAGAAAGAAAAGAGATCGCAGCCCCAGGATTGCAAAAATGTTGGAAAAAAAGACGATATAGGGATCCTGGGTCACCGAAAAGACCGCCGGCACGGAATCGACGGCAAAGAGCACATCGGTGAATTCAATGATCATCAGGACGATGAAAAGCGGGGTGACATAAAGCTTCCGGTCCTTACGGATAAAAAAGGTCTCGGCATGTTCATCGTGGTGAACCCTGAAAAACCGTGAAACAAGCCGGACTACGGGATGATTTTCGGTGTCGATCTGGTCTTTTGCTTTGGAGAAAAGAAATTCCCAGGCCATTTTAAAACCGATGATCACCAGCATTCCGCCAAAAATTAGAAGGAACCAGGCAAAACGTTGGATCAGGGCGCTGGCGGCAAAGATGAAAATGAAACGCATCACGATCGCTCCGATGATGCCCCAAAAAAGAATCTCCTTGTATAATTTGGGCGAAATGTTGAACGACATGAAGATCATGATGATCACGAAGATGTTGTCGACCGATAACGAATACTCTATCAGGTAACCCGTGATGTATTCGAGCGACAGGTTTTTGTTGTAGAGTTTGATCGCTTCATCGAGGCTTAAGCCGGTGATATCGATGGGATGCCGGTAGAGGGTGATGCGGTTGGTGAGCTCTTCGAGCGTATCGGTGCCATGAATCCAGTTGCCATGGAACAGGATCAGAAAATAAAAACCGATGGATATGCCTACCCAGACTACGGTCCAGCCCAATGCCTCTTTAAATGAAAGGGCATGGTGCTTTTTCTGAAAAAGGCCCAGGTCGATCCCCAGCATCATCAGAATAAACAGGATAAAGGCTGCAAAGAAAATAATCTCATTCAGGTTCGACATAGGTTCGGGACGGTTCAGGCTTCAAAATTAAAAAAATATTTACTTTTGCAGGATGATATAATAACGAATCCTTAACCTTATGAACGTTTCTACCTCCCTGAATCCGAACGCACTTGTTCACTATCTCGACAAGCCTTCCAATGATTTCACCCGTGCCGATCTGGTCCGTTTTATTGAAGCAAATGGGATCAAGATGCTCAATTTTCGCTATTCCGCAGCCGACAGCAGGCTCAAGACCCTCAATTTTATCATCAAAGACCGGAGCCATCTCGAGGGTATCCTCTCTGCCGGCGAGCGGGTTGACGGGTCGAGTCTCTTTCCGAACTATGTTGAGGCCGGATCATCCGATCTTTACGTAATTCCGCGGTACCGGACTGCATTTGTCAATCCCTTTTCCGAAATTCCGGCTATCGATATTTTGTGTTCTTTCTATGACAAAGACGGGAAACCATTTGCCAACTCACCCGAATATATTATGCGCAGGGCCCATGAGGTTCTGAGGGAGCGTACCGGCTTGTCGTTTGAAGTTATGGGCGAGTTGGAGTACTATGTGATCAGCGGCCAGGACCGGTTGTATGAAGCAGTCGACCAGCGTGGTTATCACGAATCGTCGCCGTTCTGCAAATGGGAAAAACTGAGGATTGAGGCCATGCATGCCATTGCCCAGTGTGGCGGCTACATCAAATACGGTCATTCGGAAGTGGGCAATTTCACGGAATCGGGACTTTCGTACGAACAGAATGAAATTGAATTCACACCGGTTAAGTTGGAGGATGCGGCAGATCAACTCATGGTAGCTAAGTGGATTTTACGGTCGTTGGCATACAAATACGGGGTCACTGTGACCTTTGCTCCCAAGATAACTTCAGGAAAAGCAGGAAGCGGCATGCATATCCACACCCGTTTGATGAAGAACGGGCAAAGTGTTATGATCGACCAGGGAGTACTTTCAGAAACAGCCCGCAAGGCTATTGCCGGTTATCTCGACCTGTCGCAATCGCTCACGGCATTCGGCAACATGATACCTACCAGTTACTTCAGGCTGGTACCGCACCAGGAAGCGCCTACCAACATCTGCTGGGGCGACCGGAACCGGTCGGTACTGGTCAGGGTTCCGTTGGGCTGGGGCAGTAAACACGACATGATCACCGACGCCAACCCCTGCGAAACCGACACCCAGAGTGGCTTCGGAAGCCGCCAGACCGTTGAATTCCGGTGCCCCGATGGATCTGCCGATGTTTATCTTCTTTGTGCCGGATTGACCGTGGCTGCACGCCATGGCCTCGAGATGCCAAACGCCCTCGAATTCGCCGAGAAGACCTATGTGGATGTCAATATTTTCGAGGAACAATACAAATCACGGGTCAACCAGCTTCAGCAACTCCCCGTTTCATGCGTTCAATCGGCCACCTGCCTCGAGAAACAACGCCATCTTTACGAAGAACACAACATCTTCCCCGCACGCATCATCGACGGCCTCATCCGCTACCTGAAAGGGTTCCGGGATGAAAACCTCCGGGAATCGATCAAAGACAATGAAAAGGAAATCATGAAGCTGGTCAATACTTACCTGCATTGCGGATAAACGAAACCCGAAACTTGTTGGACGAAGGGTTGGACGAAGAGCGGACAAGAATTTGAATCCTGAAACACGAAACTCTGAAACTCTGAAACCCTGAAACCCTGAAACCCTGAATTGCGAAGCAATCACGAACACCACTGAAAATAAACACTCCTGTGAGTAAACTCTGAAAGCCGGGCACTTCGACAGGCTCAGTGCCCTGAAACGCAAAACGCGAAACCCGAAACGCGATTAATGATTGGGAATTAAATGCTTACATGTTTACCGGTTCTGTTTCCAGGTTTCGGTAAATCACTGAAAACTGACACTTCGTCGCTTGTTTTTTCATTTTTACGTCATTTTGGCGCATTTTACTATTCTTCTTTCGGATGGTACGGAACTTGACTTTCCAGGGTCATCAAATGAACAATTAACCAATAAGAAAGGAGTAACGACATGACACTTATAAAATGGCAACACCGCAATCCACTCTCCGACATGGTCAGTAATATTTTTGACAACGACCTGGGAGATTTCTTCGGCAAAAGGTTCAGTGACCCGGCCGCGAACATCATCGAGAAAGCGGATACATTCCAGCTTGATCTTGCTGCCCCCGGTATGAAAAAGGATGATTTTAGGATCAACCTGGAGAATAATATCCTGACCATTTCCGCTGAGTTTGAAGACGAAAAACGGGAAGAAGGAAAGAATTATTCCCGTAAGGAGTTTTACTACGGTTCATTCAGCCGTGCTTTCACCTTACCCAAGACCATCGATCTGGATAAGATCAAAGCGGAATATGAAAGTGGGATCCTTTCCATCACACTGCCAAAAAAGGAAGAAGCAAAGATGGAGATGAAGAAAGAGATCAGGATTGTGTAATGCTCAGGCAGGGAAAGACCCGGAGGCTGTCGCACAGGATGCGTCAGCCTCTTTTTTTTCGACCTGCATTGACTATCTTTTCCCGGGGTGCCACACAAAGAGCGTAGCATAGAAAAGCCTCCATCCCCGCTGTCCGGATATCCGGTCACCCAACCGATTGTGCATCGTAATGGCTTGAAAGTCTTACCCGGCGCGTAATGGAGCGTCGGTATAAATTCTCTGGCAATTCGATAAAAAGCCGGGTATCTTTGCATCATGAACCAGACCCTGAAGGCCCATATTTCGATGTTGGCGACCACGCTGATCTTCGGAATCCATTACACGATTGCCAAAGGTTTGATGCCCGATGCTTTTTCGCCGAAGCAACTCCTTTTTTTAAGGATGTCGGGTGGTGTTTTGCTGTTCTGGATCTTCCAGAAACTTTTTGTTCCCGAGAAGGTCGAACGGAAAGATCTCTTCAAGTTCGCACTGTGCGGACTTTTTGGTTTTGCCCTGAACCAGATGTTGTTTTATGAGGGATTGAACCTGACCAGTCCGGTCGATGCATCGCTGATCCATTTACTGAATCCGGTCCTGGTGCTGATATTTGCCCATTTGCTCATCGGGGAGCGCATCACCATCCTTAAAATTTCGGGCATCGTTCTGGGAGCTTCCGGCGCATTGGTTTTGGTTTTATCGGGACGCCATACCGATTTCAGCAGTCTGCAGGCTACCGGGAACATCCTGGTACTGCTGAACATGGTTTTTTACGCACTTTACCTGGTACTCATAAAACCCCTTGTGGGAAAATATCACACAACCACGATCCTGAAATGGGTCTCCTTTTTCGGATTCATATTCATTTTGCCGGTCACGGTCAGACCAGCCCTGGAGACGGCGTTTGACAGGGTAACGTTGACCGAATACCTCGGTTTGGCCTACGTGATCATCATCAACACTTTTGTGGCGTACCTGCTGATCAACTTCTCTCTCAAACACCTGACGCCCGGAACCGTCAGTTATTACAATTACCTGCAGCCATTCATCGCCTCGGTAATGTCGGTCAGTATCGGTCAAAGCGCCGTGACGCCCGTAAAGATCTTAGCCGCCTTACTCATCTTCGCTGGTGTATTCCTGGTAAACCGACGTGGGATTAAAACAGCAGAAAGAAGTTAAAAGCCTGAACAATCTAAAAAAAGTGCCGGAAAGGCAGCAGGATCCATTCAAAGATCTTTTCGATCAACGGACGCCGTATCCACCCGAGGTAATCAAAAGGCTCAGAGTTTCGAATGGTTTCGGCCACATGTTCACGCAATTGCACGGCAATATCGGGATGGGAACCGATAAGGGAGATTTCGTACTGATACCGGAAGCTCCGGAAATCGAAGTTGGCGCTCGAGATGGAGAAGACCTTCTCATCGATCATCAGTAGTTTGGCATGAAGGTTATAGGGCAGGTAGAAAAGCAGTTTGATCCCGGCATTATACAGCAACCCGAGGTATTTATTCCTGAGGATATCGACCATGCGGACATCCGAATGCTTGGGCATGATGACCTTTACATCAACGCCCCTCCGGCTTGCATCCATCATCACTTTACGAAGCACGTACCCGGGTAAAAAGTATGGAGTTTCGATCACAACCGAACGGGTAGCCTGGCGGATCAGTTGGGTGTATCTTTTACGCAGCCGCTGAAACTGCATGGAGGGAACATCCCGGATGATCTCGAAGTCGTCGTATCGGAGACGCCGGGTGTAAGTCACTTTGTTGGTAATGATATAGGGATTGAATGCGTTGAAATTTTCGAGGAATACCTTCTTTAGCAACAGGGTTAGTTCAACCCCCGTGATACGCAGGCACAACTCGCG
Organism: Bacteroidales bacterium; assembly: GCA_028706295.1. GTDB lineage: Bacteria > Bacteroidota > Bacteroidia > Bacteroidales > FEN-979 > CAIVAT01. The sequence continues at coordinate 1,860 of JAQWBQ010000093.1, read as the reverse complement.
CCAGTTAAGATTATATCCGGTGATATTGGCCGATCCCAGGTAGCTGATTGAATTGTCGATCACCACGATTTTCCGGTGATCGCGGCGGTGCCCCCGGGTGAAAATATCGCTGTTGATTTTGATTTTTTCGAAAAACTTAACCTCTCCGCCCAGTTGAATCAGTTCTGAAAAAAAAGTCTCCGAAACCGGTCCCCGTCCCCAAGAGTCGATCAACAGTTTGATCATGACGCCTTCCCGGGCTTTGCGGGTAAGGGCATCGCGGAACCGCACTCCCAGATGGTCGTTTGCAAATTTATAGGTCTCGATGTAAACATATTGAGTCGCAGATGCTATATCGTTAAGCATCAGGTTGTAGTATTGCAATGTATCGTCAATGACCCGGTATTCCATTGCTTAAATTTACGTTCAAACTTAATAAAAAACAAGATTCCCCGTCGACCTGTCGAAAAATCATTCCTTACTGTTTACATCCCAAGGACTCCTAATTGTAACAATTTGGAAATAAGCATGCTCCGTTCCCCGGGGCAAAACTCCATCTTAAAGAAAGTTGTTTTAAATCTTTATTATGATTCGGTATAAAACGACGGCATCGTGTATTTTTGTGTAAGTTTGTTAAAAAAAGTATGATTAAATCGATGACCGGATATGGGAAGGCTGCCGTGGAGATCGCCGGAAAAAAGCTGACTGTGGAGATCAAAACCCTGAACAGCAAGCAGCTCGACACCGGATTAAAGCTTCCCGGATGCCTTCGCGATCAAGAGCCGGAACTTAGAAACATGATCAGCCGGAAGCTTGAACGCGGCAAGGTCGACCTGCTGATCACCACCGATGCCGGCAGTGATTTGAACTCGGTCGGGATCGACCTGCCGCTCGCAAAAAAATATTATGCGGAGTTATCATCGCTTTCAGGGGAGCTCAGAATCGACCGGCCTCCCGATATTTTATCCCTTGTGATGAAGATGCCCGATGTTTTGCAAACCCGTCGCGATGAAATAACCCCGGAGCAAATTGACTCGTTTCTTCAGGCAGTGTCGGAGGCCCTTGAGATCACCGACCAGTTCCGGATTTCAGAAGGCCGGATTCTGGAGGAGGATATGCTCAAGCGGGTTCATACCATCCTGCAGTTTCTCGACCGGATTGAACCCTTCGAAAAAGGCCGGATGGAAGAAATGCGGAATAAACTGATGGTTGATTTCCGGAACCTTTCCAGGGATCCTAATTCACCGGCGCCCGATCAGAACCGGTTTGAGCAGGAGTTAATATATTATCTTGAAAAACTGGATATTACAGAAGAAAAAGTGCGACTCCTGAAGCATTGCCAGTTCTTTTTGGAGTGCCTTAGTGAAGATCAGTCGCAGGGAAAAAAACTGGGCTTCATCACCCAGGAGATGGGGCGCGAGATCAATACGATCGGTTCAAAAGCCAACCATGCCGGGATCCAGAAGATCGTGGTGCAAATGAAGGATGAGCTGGAGAAGATCAAGGAACAGCTGGGAAACATTCTGTAAGTTCAAATCAGGGATTAGATATTAGCGAATAGCGATTAGGGAAGAAACAATAATTCAAAGAACAAAGGAAGGGATTAGTTATTAGCGAATAGCGATTAGGGAAGAAACAATAATTCAAAAAACAAAAGATAGGGATTAGTTATTAGCGAATAGCGATTAGGGAAGAAACAATAATTCAAATTTTCACATTCTCAATTGTCCATTGTCAACCACTCAATCACTCACTCACTCTTAAGAAACTAATTTATAGGTACTAGTTGAAATCCGTATATAGAAGCTTGATTTTTAAGATGTTTTAATTTTCGTTCTTTGAATAGCTGGTTATAAGTTTCAATTGACAAAGGATTGAATT
>JAQWBQ010000092.1 GCA_028706295.1 Bacteroidales bacterium | reverse complement strand
AATTCATCAAGGCGGTGACCATCATGCTCGGAGCAGCCTCCGTAAGTCCCGATACTTACAAATTTCTCCTGGACTACGTGGTCGGCGGTTTCGACAAGTATCATTTCGATGAGGTGATCACTTACATTGCCGACAATTTCCAGGATCCCTTCTCGTGTGAGGATCAACAGCGGAAAACCGCACTCCAGAAGAAACTGGAGACTTTCAAGAAGATCGCGGTCGGCAAAACGGCTCCCGAACTTGAATTAACCGACCCAAAGGGAAAGATGTTCCGGTTGTCGGCCCTCAGCTCCGAATATACTCTCCTCGTTTTCTGGGCCACACAGTGTCCCCATTGTGTATCGATGATGCCGCGTTTGAAGGAGATTTATGACGGACAGTCCCCGAAAAGATTTGAGGTGATGGCGGTGGCTGTTGATACCAGCAAGGCTGAATGGACCCGTACAGTCAAGGAACAGAAGATGAACTGGATCAATGTTTCCGATCTGAAAGGCTTTTCAGGCCGGGCAGCCGATGATTACAACATCTACGCGACCCCGACCATGTTCCTCCTTGACCGGGAGAAGAAGATCCTGTCGAAACCCATATCACTCCGGGAGATGGAACAGTCGTTGCGTGATTATAAGCTGCTTCGCTAACGATTCGCTGTTTTTTTTACCTTTGCACTTTTTTCCGGGTATCCGCCCATCATGATTTTAAGTAACTATACGTATGTATGAATACATCCATGGTCGACTGATTGAGAGGAATCCGGCCTATGCCGTAATCGATAACAACGGGATCGGCTATCTGATCCATATTTCGATCAATACCTATGGCAAGCTCAGGCAGGATGAAGAATGCACGCTGTATACCCATCTGGTGGTCCGGGAGGATGATATGCAGATTTATGGTTTTGCAGATTCCGATGAGCGTGAGTTGTTCCGTCAGTTGATCAGCGTTTCCGGAGTCGGTGTCAATACGGCCCGCATCATCCTTTCTTCTCTTTCGCCAGCCGAGCTCAGAGGCGCAATTGCGGGCGGGGATGCCCCGTTGTTGCAGCGCATCAAGGGGATCGGGGCTAAAACGGCCCAGCGGATCATCATCGATCTGAAAGGCAAGGTCTCAAAAGAGTTGATTTCCTATGAAAAAACCGGGGTTTTGCACAATACCGGGAAGGATGAAGCGTTATCAGGTTTGATCATTCTGGGCTTCCCCAAGATGCTTGCTGAAAAAGCATTAGGCAAAATCATCGAAACGGAAGGACCAGGCCTGACAGTAGAACAACTGATCAAACATGCGTTGAAAATACTGTAGCATGCTGATCGCTGAATTAAAATCACCTTTGAGAATTTAGTGAAGAAATACGAATTATACTGTCTCATCTGCCTGGCCGTCCTGGTTACTCTTTGTTTCCCGGTTTATTCCGGTGAAACTTATGGTGACTATGGATTGCCTTTTCCTGTCATATCCCCGCCCGACACCTTGAAGCCGGGCGATACCGTACCCATGCGGTATCCGTTTAATGATGAGATGGTGATCCCCGGTTCCGGAAGCGAACACCCGCTCTACCTGAACAATCCCTCCAACCTGAAGACCACGATCGAATATGATCCGTTGACGCGCCAATATTACTATTCCTATAAAATCGGGGAGACACGCTACCGCATTCCGACTACCCTTTCGTTCGACGAGTTTCAAAATCAGGACCTCCAGTCGATGGTTGACCAGTACTGGCAGGAGCGGGCAGAAACGGCCACGATGGACAATGCCAAGGGCATCATACCCAAGATCGTCATCCCCGGAAAGGTCTTTGAAACCATTTTTGGTAACAACACCGTTGACATCAGGCCACAGGGTTCGGCTGAGATCAACTTCGGTCTCGTCTCGAACCGCCGCGACGACCCGATGCTCAACACCCGGCAACGACGGCAGACCAATTTCGACTTTGATGAGCGGATCCAGATGAATGTCATTGCGAAGATCGGCGACAAGATTGAGTTTAAGGTTAACTACAACACCGAAGCGACGTTTGAGTTTGAGAACAAGCTGAAATTGAAATACGAAGGCAAGGAGGACGACATCATTCAGCTCATCGAAGCGGGCGACGTGAACCTGCCGCTCAGCACCTCCCTGATCCATGGTACCGAGAGCCTGTTCGGTATCAAGACCAAGCTGCGATTCGGAAGGCTGACGGTGACCGCCCTTTACTCCCAGCAGAAAAGCGAGAACAAGGAGATCACGGTGGAGGGTAATGCGCAGACCACTCACGTGAAAATCAGGGCCGATGAGTACGAGGACAACAAGCACTTCTTCCTTTCGCAGGCGTTTCGCAGCAAATACAAGGAATCACTGCGGAAACTCCCGATCGTGACCTCCAGCATCAACATCATCAAGGTGGAAGTGTGGATCACCAACATCGGGGCTGCGGTATCGGAGAACCGCAACATTGTCGCACTGATGGATATCGGCGAACCCCAACCCTATAATACCCGTCTGTTTACCGGAGATCCTACCCGCCGTTACCCGACCAACAGCGCCAACAATCTTTACAAAGTGCTGATGCCCACCCCGGCCGATACCATCGTGATGCGGAATATTAACTCGGTTGCCGGTTATTTGAAAAGCGCCCCGTTTTACATGATCGCCGGCGAGGATTTTGAAAAGGTTGAAAACGCCCGGAAACTGTTACCTTCAGAATATACACTGAATTCAAAACTTGGTTTTATCTCGCTGAACACCCAACTGAATTCGGATCAGACACTGGCTGTTGCTTACCAATATCAGGTCATCGGTGACAGCGCCGTGTATCAGGTTGGTGAATTTTCCGACCAGGGGATCATCACCCCGCAATGCCTGATGCTGAAACTGTTGAAAAGTACCTCCATCAACACCAAGCTTCCCACCTGGGACCTGATGATGAAGAACGTTTATAACCTGGGAGCCTATCAGTTACAAGCCAACGATTTTACGCTGAACGTATTGTATACCGGAAATTCCAATGGTGTGTCCACTGCCTACATCTCGGAAGGGCGGATCAAAGGCAGACCGCTGATCCAGGTACTGAACTGGGATAACCTGAACATGCAGCAGAATAAGCCTGCCGACGGGATGTTCGACTTCATCGACAACGCGGCTACCATGGGGGGAACCATCCAATCATCGAACGGACGGGTGTTCTTCACCGTACTCGAACCTTACGGGAGCGATCTGCGGGATTCCATTTATGATCCGGCCGATCCCAAAGGCTCCACGGAACTCGCGAATAAATACTGCTTTGATTCACTTTACCGGATGACCAAGTCGATGGCCAAGCAGTATCCCGACAAGAACAAATTCATCCTCGATGGGTTTTACAAATCATCGGCGGGGTCTGAGATCTCGCTGAATGCCCTCAATGTTCCCCCCGGGAGCGTCAGGGTGACGGCAGGGGGCATTCAGCTCCAGGAAAATGTGGATTATACGGTCGATTACACCCTCGGGCGCGTCAGGATCATCAACGAGGGGATACTCAATTCGGGCACCCCGATAAAGATATCGATGGAAAGCAATGAGATGTTCAACGTACAGACCAAAAGACTGATGGGCGCGCATCTCGATTACAAGATCAACAAGGACTTCATCATCGGGGGCACGGTCGTCAACCTCAACGAACGCCCCCTGACCCAGAAGGTCAATTACGGCGATGAGCCGATGTCGAACACCATCTGGGGATTGAATCTGAACTACCGTACCCAGTCGCGGCTGATCACCCGGTTCATCGACGCATTGCCCCTGATCCAGACCAAGGCGCCCTCCTCCATTTCGGTGGATGCTGAATTTGCACATTTCATACCGGGTCATTCAAAGGCGATCGGTAAGGCTGGTACGACCTATATTGATGATTTTGAAGGAGCCAAATCGACCATCGACCTCAAGAACATGGGCATGTGGTACCTGGCAAGCACCCCCCAGGGACAAACGACCCGCGAGATGTTCCCGGAAGGAGCCACCGGTACCGATCTGCAATACGGCTACAACCGGGCAAAACTGGCCTGGTATATCATCGACCCGCTGTTTTACGATAAAAGTACCAGCCTGGTCCCGCCGAATGTGTCGAACGATGAACTCTCAGGCCAGTATGTACGCCAGGTCTGGGAAACCGAGATCTTCCCCAACAAAGAACCGCTGAACGGCGTCCCGGTAAACCTGTCGGTACTTAACATGGCCTACTATCCTTCGGAACGGGGAGTCTATAACTATGAGGTGACCCCGACCGGCTTTTCCAAAGGTCTCAACGCCGACGGAACCTTGGCGAATCCCGAAACACGGTGGGGAGGAGTCATGCGGAAAATCGAAACGACCGACTTTGAATCGACCAACATCCAGTACATCGAATTCTGGCTGATGGATCCTTTCGTGTATGATTCGACCAATACCGGACAGCTTTATTTTAACCTCGGCGATATTTCTGAGGATATCTTACGCGACGGGCGGAAGAGCTATGAAAACGGGTTACCGACTTCGGATGTTATCACCGATGTCGATACCACCATCTGGGGCCGGGTTCCAAGGTTCCAGGCGCTGGTGGATGCATTCGACAACAATCCCGATTCGCGTCCGTACCAGGATGTGGGTTATGACGGCCTCCGCGATATCGATGAAATATCGTTTTTCGATACCGGATACATCTCGAAAGTCCGCACCATCTTCGGTCAGGCCTCCGGGGCTTATAAAAATGCTTCAACCGACCCGTCGGCCGACAATTTCCATTATTTCAGGGGTACCGACTACGACAATGATCCCAACTTCAGCAGCATCCTGAACCGTTATAAAAAGTTCAACGGGCCCGAAGGCAACAGCGCCACGCAGGAACAGTCGACCGAATCCTATTCCATCACGGGAACCACCCTACCCAACGTCGAGGACATCAACAAAGACAACACCCTCAGCGAACAGGAACGGTATTATCAGTATATCGTTAACCTCGACCATCAGAACATGAAGGTCGGAACGAATTACATCACCAACGTGTACCATGCCTACGACATTCCGCTGGCCAACGGTACGCGTGGTAATGTAAAGTGGTACCAGTTCAAAATTCCCATCCGCACACCCGACAAGGTGATCGGAAATATCAGCGATTTCAACTCCATCAGGTTCATGCGAATGTTCTTCAAGAACTTCCAGCGGCCGATCGTCTGCCGGTTCGCTTCGCTTGAATTGTCGCGCGGCGAGTGGCGCAAGTATAACTACAGCCTGCTCGCACCGGGTGAATACCTCCACGACGACAACCAGAACGCGACCCAGTTCGACATTGCCACCGTGAGCCTCGAGGAGAACGGAAGCAAACAGCCCATTCCCTATGTAATGCCTCCGGGAATCCAACGGGAGACCAACTGGGGATCGACCAACCAGCAGAAACTGAATGAGCAGTCGATGTCGTTCAAGGTTTGCAATCTTGTCGATGGCGACGCCCGTGCTGCCTACAAAACGACCGATTTTGATTTCCGGCAGTTCAAACGGCTGAAGATGTACGTTCATGCCGAGCAATCAATCCGCTCGCAAAATCTGAAACGGGGCGACCTTACCATTGTCATGCGGCTGGGTTCTGATTTCACCGAAAACTATTACGAGTATGAAATCCCGTTAAGTTTTACTCCCTGGGGAACACGGGCGGATGACCCGGATGCCATCTGGCCGGAGAGCAATGACTTCGATATCGATTTAGAACGGTTGGTTGAGGTCAAATACAACCGGCTGGTAGCCCGGAGCAATTCCGGTACTCCGATTTCCGAAACGGTTCCCTATGTCGAATATGACGGGGTCAACAAGATCACGGTGGTGGGATCTCCAACCATCAGCGATGTCAGGGCCATCATGATCGGGATCAGGAACCCGAAGAAAAGTCCGCAGACCCCCGATGACGACGGGCAGGCGAAATGTGCCGAGATCTGGGTCGATGAGTTGCGGCTGAGCGATTTCAATAAAAAGGGAGGTTGGGCGGCCCAGGCCCGGGTAGCCGTTGAATTAGCCGATCTGGGAAGGCTGCAATTGTCGGGAAGTTACATGAGCTCGGGTTTTGGTGCCATCGAGGTGAAGCAGACCAAGCGCGATATGGAAGCGATCCTGACACTGGGCGTCGATACCGATCTGGAACTGGGTAAATTCTTCCCGGCAAAAACCGGGATCCGGATTCCCATGCACTTCGATTTCTCGATGCAGCAGAACAGTCCGCGGTACGATCCGCTCAATCCCGACCTCTACCTAAGTGATGTGCTGGGCGCGTTTGATACCAAAGAACAGAAGGATTCGATCCGGGCGATCACCCAGGCTTATACCCAACGGAAAAACTTCAACCTGATGAATGTCAGGAAAGAGCGTACCACCGACCGGAAGCCGCGGGTCTACGACATTGAGAATTTCAATGTCAGCTACAGTTATTCGGAGATCTACTCCCGCAATGTCGATATCGAATATGACCTTCATAAAAAATATGCCGGGGGGATCGGTTATAATTATTCAGCCCAGCCCAAAAATGTACAGCCCTTCAAGAGCGCCAAATTCCTGAACAGTACGAAAGCGCTGGCGCTGATCAAGGAATTCAACTTCTATTACCTTCCCAAATCGTTTACATTCCGGACCGACATGAACCGGGAGTTCACCAAGCGGAAATACCGGAACAAAAGCGCTGCCATCATTCCGCTCGAGACCTATTATGTGAAGAGCTGGGACTGGACCCGCACCTACGATCTGAAGTATGATTTTTCAAAATCCTTCAAGATCAGCCTGGTCGCCAATGCAGCCTCCTTCATCAACGAACCGCCCGGCGAGATCAACCGTTCGAACCGGGATCAGATCTGGAGTGAGGTCTTCTCCGGGGGCACAATGACCAATTATAATCAGGGATTCAATGTAACCTGGGATGTGCCGATCGGTAAAATTCCCCTGATGGATTTCATTACCCTCAACGCGGGCTATCAGACTACTTACCGGTGGACGGCCTCAGCATTTTCGATCCGGGATGAATTCGGAAACAGCATCGAGAATTCGAATACCAAAGCCCTGAACGGCGGCCTGAATCTGGTGACCCTATACAACAAGGTTCCCTACCTGAAGAAACTCAACCAGAATACCCCGCGCACCACCCGGGCGAAGCCTCCCGAGCCACCTAAAGTCCAGAAGGATAAAAATCTCGCGAAGCAGGACAGCATCAAGGAAAAGAAGGATAGACCCGATATCGGAAAGATTATTCTCGATGGTACCGTCCGCTTCCTGATGGGGATCCGGAGCGCGAAATTCACCTATACCCAAGCCTCCGGGACGCAGCTTCCGGGCTTTAAACCCGAACCGGTAGCGCTCGGCAACGACTGGAGCGCAAATGCTCCCGGACTCGGATTTATTTTCGGGGATCAGAAAGATATCAGACCGCATGCCATCGACCGGGAGTGGATCACCACCGACACCACGATGAACCTGCCTTACAATACCAAATTTTCGGAGAACCTGACCGTCAACATCAGTATTGAACCCATCCGGGACCTCAAGATCGAGATCAATGCCACCCGGCAGTACTCCAAGACCCACCAGGAATATTACCGTGCCAATGCCGACGGACAGTTCCCGACCTCACCGATGACCCCGTGGGATCAGGGAAGTTTCACCATGTCGTACATCATGATCGGGACTTCTTACGACAAGGAGGATGAATTCGGACGTTCGAGTACATTTGAACGGATGAAGGAATTCCGGCTTCAGATCGCGCAACGGTTTGCCGCACAGAACCCGAATTCGAGGGGGATTGTCGACTCAACCGGATTCCCGCAGGGGTATGGCCAAAGCAACCAGGAAGTCCTCGGAATGGCATTTCTCGCAGCCTATTCGGGGCAAGACCCGGGAAAGATCAAGTTGAACGCCTTCCCCAAGATTCCTTTGCCAAACTGGCGGATCACCTACGACGGACTTGCAAAACTAAAGGCCTTCAAATCGTTCCTACGAACCCTCACCCTGACCCATGCCTACATTTCGACCTACAGCGTTGGCAACTTCAACTCCAACATCAAATACACCGAATTCGACGGACAACCTTCCGCCCTCGATGACGCGGGAAATTTCATCCCCCTCAACCAGATGACGGTTATTTCGGTAACGGAACAGTTCAACCCGCTGATCAAGATCGACCTGGGATTTGTCAACAGCCTTCTTGCCAATGTGGAGCTCAAACGCGGCAGGAACATCTCGTTTTCCTTTACCAACAACCAGTTGACGGAGATCACAAGCAACGAGTTCGTGGTGGGGCTCGGATACCGCTTCAAGGGACTGCGGCTGAATTTCTCCGGTTTACTCGGAGGAGGAAAGAAGACCAAAACGGTGAGCGATCTCAATCTGAAACTCGATTTCTCGATCCGGAAAAACAAGACTGTACTTCGCCGCATTGACCAGGAGATCAACCAGGTTTCGACCGGTCAGCAGGTGTTGACGCTCAACTTTTCGGCCGATTATAACCTGAGTTCCCGGTTCAACGTGCGGTTCTATTTCGATAAAGTCATCAATTCGCCGTATGTTTCGAACCAGTACCGCACCTCCAATACCAAAGGCGGAATTGCGCTGCGGTTTACTTTGTCGCAGTAAGAGGGATGATATGTTCCGGATGCCGGAATCTTAACGCGGACCTCCGGCAAGGATCAAAGGAGCGTTTGGTGTGAAAAAATTAACGGGCCGGGGGCGGGTTATAAAAAAATGATTATTTTTGAAAAAAACTTAAATTCTTACAAATATGAACGTTCCTGCAAATCTTAAGTACACCAAGGATCATGAATGGCTTAAAGTGAATGGGGAAGAGGCGCTGGTCGGAATTACCGACTTTGCCCAGCACGAATTGGGAGATATCGTTTTCGTTGAAGTGGAAACCGTCGGGGAGAATCTTGCACAGCATGAATCATTCGGTACCATCGAAGCGGTGAAGACCGTTTCGGATATGTTTATGCCGGTGGCCGGTGAAATTCTTGAATTCAACGAATTGCTTACCACCAATCCCGAAACCATCAACAAAGATCCTTACGAAAAAGGATGGGTGATCCGGATACGGATTGCGAATCCCGGTGAGATTGCAGGCCTTCTCGATGCCGGCCAATACGCGGCCCAGATCGGAGCCTGATCATTGCCGTACGGCTCTTTTAACATGTTTTTTTGACCTTTGCGAACCACCACAGCGGGATAGCCGGGTGATGTTCTGTAAGTCGTGAACCCCTTCTGCGATCCGGGGATTAGTCGTTTTGTTCCTTCTTATTTTCCGGGTGAAAATGATCATAAACGGCTTTCCCTTTTGCTTTTCCAATAACATCCTGCAATGCTTCAAGGGGGGCTGCTTTGATCTGCCGGACCGATTTGAACTTCCAGAGTAGTTTTTGATTGAGGCTGTACCCGACCCCGGCGATTTCAGTCAGTTGGGGCGTCAGGGTTGCTTTTTCTCTTTTCCGGCGATGGTGCGTGATCCCGAACCGGTGGGCCTCATCCCGCATCTGCTGGATAAGCCGGAGGGTCTCCGATTTTTTATCCAGGTACATCGGCAGGGGATCATTCGGGTAGTAAATCTCTTCCAGTTTCTTCGCGATCCCGATGACCGTCATCCTGCCGGTGAGCCCTAATTTTTCAAGACTTTTCAGGGCGGAACTGAGCTGGCCTTTCCCGCCGTCGACAATGATCAGTTGCGGGAGCGGTTTCTCTTCCTCGATCAGCCGTTTATACCGGCGGTGGATGATCTCCTCCATCGAAGCGAAGTCGTTCGGGCCCTCCACCGTTTTAATGTTGAAATGGCGGTACTCGCTTTTATCGGGTTTGGCATTTTTAAAACAGACCATGGCTGCAACCGGCATATCTCCCTGAATGTTCGAATTGTCGAAGCATTCGATGTGCGCCGGCAGCTCCTGCATCCTGAGATCCTTCCGCATGGTTTCGAGGATCCGCCGGGAGCGGTGTTCCGGATCGACCTGCTCCTTCTGTTTTTCTTTCTCGAGCTGGTAGTATTTGACATTGCGTTCGGAAAGATCCAGCAGCTTTTTTTTATCTCCGATCTTCGGGATGGTGAAGGTGACCCCGGGCATGGTGAATCCGGGTGAGAAGGGCAGGATGATTTCCGGCGACTCACTCTGGAACCGCTGCCTGATCTCGGTGATCGCGATCGACAGCAGCTCTTCCGGGTTTTCGTCCAACTTTTTCTGCAGTTCGAGGGTATGGACCTGAATGATGGCGCCATTCATCACCTTCATATAATTCACGTATGCAGAAAGTCCGTCGGCAATAATCGAAAAAACATCCACGTTATGGATAGCAGGATTTACAACAGTCGACTTACTCTGATACTTGTCGAGCAGCAACAGTTTTTCCTTCACAAGGTGTGCTTTTTCAAACTCCTCTGCAATTGCCAGCGTGGTCATCAGGTCGCGGAGCTGGCGGGCCACGGTCGTGATATTTCCCCGGATAATCTCTTTGATAGCCTGGATCGATTTTTCGTAATCGGCCTCGTCTTGCAGACCCCGACAGGGTCCCTTGCAATTACCGATGTGGTACTCAAGGCACAGCCTGAATTTCCCGGCGGTAATGTTTTTCGCGGTCAGCGACAGGGTGCATGTTCTCAGCGGGTAGAGCCGGCGTGCCAGCTCGAGCAGTGTATGCATGAGCCTGACATTGGCATAGGGGCCAAAGTAGGCTGATCCGTCGCGGATTACATGCCGGGTGGGGAAGATCCTCGGAAATGGTTCATTTTTAATACAGATCCAGGGAAATGTCTTGTCGTCCTTCAGCGCAACATTGTAATGCGGCTGATATTTCTTGATCAGGTTGTTTTCCAAAAGCAGGGCATCCTGTTCGGTCTCCACTACGATGTACTTGATATCGGCGATCCGCCTTACCAGCATCTGAACCTTCCCGCTTACCGAGTTGATCTTGTTGAAATAAGAGCTCACGCGCTTTTTCAGGTCCTTCGCTTTCCCGACATAGATGATCTTGTTTTTTTCATCAAAATACTGGTAAACTCCCGGTTTGTGCGGGAGGTTTTTCACGATCGTTTCAAGGTGCGAAAAGTATTTCTCGCGGGCGCTGGTCATGGGTGCAAAGGTAACGCAAAGAAATGAACCGGTATCCGGCTGCAACAGAATGGTCCGGATCTACAGATCGAGATACAGGGTGCCCGAGTAACCCGTGGCCTCCCATTCCAGTTTGGCCCTCGACGGGCATTCGGAACCGGTAACAGGCTTGTTCATGCTGTTGTAGCCATAGGTCACCGTGTTGTTGTTGGCGCCGGGGAGATGCAGGGTCTTGGTCCCGGTGCCCGGAAGCTTATTGCAGACCTCCCTGTGGGTTATGGCATCGATGATCTTCGAGTGAAATAAAACGCCGCTGCGGGTGTATCCCCAAAAAACAAGGAAGTTGTACGATCCGTCAGACCCCAGTCCCGTGGTTGTGATGAGCCGGGATCCCAAAGCCCCGGTAAAAACACGCTGCCGGGCCATCTGCCATATCCGGGTCGTTTGATTGTCGAAGGTCACTGAAAAGCTGCCACGGCCCTGAAGAATGACCTGTCCGACCGTGGCCCCCACATCCCTGACCCTGCCGCCGACCAGATTGACGTAAGTAATTGTGCCGTTCAGGATCACCGGCTTGTTGTTTGATGCCCGGGCTACCGTGAAATTTTTCAGGGTGGCAATCGCCCGGGCTCCTGCATCACTCCACTTCTGGCCACTATGCATTTTCAACACGACCGTCCCGGTCCGGTTACGGGTTCCCTGGCAATTTGCGCCATGGTACTTCAGGGTATGGATAATCGTATCGCCCTCAACACTCACACTATCGGTCACGTTACAAGGTAACATCAGGCCGGATTTGTAACCTCCTTCATCGAAAAAACTATTCAGATCGTCACTGAGGTCATCATCTGCACCGTCAACAGTCATCTCATCGACAGTCAACTGCTGAATGGAAGAGGATTCGCCGCTGCCATCGTCAGTGATCTTGTTGCATCCTGCCGTAAGGAACAGCAAGACAACCATCATCCGGATCATCGGAATAAAGGGATTCCTGGTTTTCATTAAAGATGATATTCAGATTATTAAAGGACAAAAATATAACATAAATGGTTGCCGAAGCAAACCGTTTTAAGCAATTTTCTAAATTTGCATTTCACCCTAAAAATTCTGAACCATCAGGCACTATCTTCAAATAGCCCTCTGCATCACGGTATGCGCACTCTTTATTACGGAGGCGGTATTTTCCCAGGACACACAGGATCAGCCGGCCCGGAAAAAACCGAAACGCGTCTCGAAGGAACTGTACAAAGAGGAGTCGGAACCCGTCGACTCAATCGTACGGTGGGAATTCGGGCTGAATTTCGGAGCCTATTTTCCGAACAAATACTCCGCGAACTATTACAACGGTTCACCCGGTAATGTGAACAATGTGAATTACGTAATGACCAACACTTACTGGTACCGCGACATCAAGTACGCACTCGGTTCGGCCGACACCGTGCTCGTCGACGGATATCCCATGAACATGCACTACCAGGTTTCGTTTATGGGCGGGTTATTTCTCCGGTTCAACCTGGACCGGAAAAACAGCATCTTTCTGCAGGCTGACTATACCCGGTTGAAGGCTGCCGACGTGATCACCCTCGAAGTTGATCCGAAAACATACCTGGCGCTTCCCGATATCCGTACTGAACCGATCATCGGCAAAGAGGGACGCGTCCTGGTCACCCTGGGCTATCAACGCACCTTCCCGTTGCCTTCACGGCTGAACCTGTTTCTCCAGGGCGGAATAACGATGTGCTATACACAGATCATTAAATCGGTAATGGTCATTGAAGGGACCGAGTACAGCCTGATCAATGTTTACGGGAATCAGTATTATGTTCCGAACACCAACATGCAGACGCAAAACATATATCAGAATGCCTTTGGTTTCGGGGGATTTCTGGGCGGCGGCCTCGGCATACCACTCACCGAACGGTTCGGGCTGGAACCGGGTTTTTACGGACAGTACTACCCGGTGAACCTGACCGGTTATACCGATTTCAGGATCTCCTTCGGAGCCTATCTGCGGCTTATGATCCGTTTTGGCGGTAACAGCGGGGAATGATCCGGCTGTAAAAGAAATATCTGTCTTTTCTATGTATAAAGTTTTCATTTAGTAACTTTGGACAAAACAGCGGTCATGACAAACGGGGTTCCTACATATGAAGAGCTTCTTCAGGAAAACCAATCATTAAAG
Organism: Bacteroidales bacterium; assembly: GCA_028706295.1. Lineage (GTDB taxonomy): Bacteria > Bacteroidota > Bacteroidia > Bacteroidales > FEN-979 > CAIVAT01. The sequence goes on along the minus strand of JAQWBQ010000092.1, from coordinate 267 downwards.
ACGCGGCTTGATCAGCTTGAGGAGCATGGCAGCGACAGACAGCTCTGGAAGCAGGAGCAGTTTTACCGGTTGCTGGCCAGGGTTTCTTTCGATTATGTATTTGTCTCAAAGGTAATTTCCAATAACAACCTTGACCTTGAATGGGTGATCGGCGCCTTTGAAGCGATTACCGGTTACACCCTGGAGGAATATAAAGCCGCAGGCGGCTGGCGTGGGAGGATACACCCCGATGATTTGGCTGTTGATGACCATGATTTCAAAGAACTG
>JAQWBQ010000091.1 GCA_028706295.1 Bacteroidales bacterium | reverse complement strand
ATAGTTTATTGTTCGTTTTTCTTAATGTCAGCTCCGCGTTGAGCAGCAGCATCAATACATTGGTGAAGTTGGTTTCGGCATTGAGGTAGTCGGTGTTGGCGCTGGTGAGCTCCAGCGTCGAAATCACACCCTGCTGGTATTTCAGGTTCATTTTATCGAGGACTTCCCGGGCCACCTCCTTATTGGTCTTTTGGTTCAGGTACTGTTCATACAGGTTCTGGTAATTGTACCGGAGCTGCCGTTCCTGTATGGTCAGTTGCTGTGAGAGGAGCGCTTTCGAGTTTTCACTCATGTCATACTCTATTTTAGCTTGCTTCAATTGCGCGAACCGCTGCCCTCCCGACAGGATCGGGATATTCATGGTGACCCCGAGTACATTTCTGGGACTGATATCAAACAGCGGCTTTTTAATCTTCTCGGTATAGGAATAATAGGCGGCAAGTGTCGGAAGATAGCTTGATTTCTGCATCTGGATATTCTTTTTCGCCATCAGCTCCCGGGTCAGGATCATCTGGTAGTTTACGTTGTTGTGGATATTGAACGTGTCGGTAACCGAAGCGTTAAAAATATACCTGAGGGCGATCTGGTCGAGATCGGAGGTGAGTTTGACGGCCTGCTGCGACTCAAGTCCCAGGTGAAGCCGCAGGAGGTTGTACCCCAGTTCAAGTTCCCTTTCGGTCGATTTGATCTGGTTGTCGACCGTGGTCACCATGACCGACAGTTTTTTCACATCGGTCTCTTCGAGGATTCCCGCGTTGACCAGGTTTGTCGTTTTTTCGAGGATCAGTTGGGCGTTGGCTTTATTTTCGCGGATTATATTCAGGATCCGCTGGTTGGCTAAAACGAGATAGTAGGCCTGGATGGTCTGCTCCTTCACATCCAGCTCATCGTTGAGATAGCTTTGTTCGGTCATCTTTTTTGCCAGTTTGGAGAGCTGAACCCCGATGTAGTAGTTGCCGTTGAAGATAAGCTGGCTTACACTGACTTTAAAATCGCTCGACGGGGTGAACTTAATCGTCGATGCCGGCATCGATTCGCTGAGCTGAATCGAGGCCGTTGCCCCAAGGTAATTCGTGTAGTTAATTGTTGCACTCGCCTGGGGCAGTCCGGCCGCGATGGCCTGCCGGATGGCCTGTGTCGATTTGTCGATGGCATACCTTGAATTGATCAGGGTCTTGTTGTAACGGATGGCATACTCAATCGCACTGTCGAGCGATAATTCCATGGGTGCCTGTGATCTGAGCGATAATGAAATCGCAGAAAGAGCTAAGAAGAGTATGGTACGGAGTGGCGTTTTCATTCGTAGGCTGACTTTTGATTGTTTATTCAATTTATATTTTTTAGTTGACAAATAAAATAATATATATGTGTAACTGTTGCTTTTATCAACCAATATATTAAAAAAATTATAACCGGTTCGTGTTTTCGGTCAGTTGTTTGATCACTTTATAAAAAACCTTCAGTTCTTCTTCGTCAATTCCCTGATGGATCTCTTCGATGATCTGTTTTCCGATTACCTGGTAATTGCCGATCACCCGGGCGCCTGCCTTTGTGATCATCAGGCAGTTCTTACGACGGTCGTTCTTGTCGACCACCCTCCGGATCAGGTCTTTTTCCTCCAGTGAATCGATGATCCGTAGAACAACCGATTTATCCTTTTTTATCATCTCGGCCAAGTCCTGCTGGATCACCTCCTCTGTTCGATTGCTAATGGTGTATAGCAAGGCAAACTGCTCGTGGGTGATCTTCACGGGCTCCACCGTCTGCTGCTCGATTCTTTTAGCGAAAAGATGGAAGAGGTCGCGTATCAGGTACCGGATTTCAAAAAAATCAAGATGGTTTTCTTTCATGTCATATCGGATTGAAAACTTTGCAAAAATACAAAATTGTTGTCATATGCAACTAAAAAGAAAAAAATTTTTTCACCTGAAAAAATTAGGGAACTCGTCCGCTTGTTAAAAAGCTTTCTCCAGGATCAAACGGCTGATCTCAATCGTCTGGTCGCCAGTTTCGGACAGGGCGGTCAGCCCGTGCGTTTCCAGCTTCCCAACAATCACATCGATCTGATCTGCTGCAATGCCATATTGCGAAAGACGGGTTTTTATGCCAAGACTTTCGAAAAAGGAACGGGTATTTTCAATGGCCCGGTCGATCTTTTCCGTTTCGCTGCCATCCCCGATCTGCCAGACATTTTCGGCATATTGCAGCAGCTTTGCCCGCTTTTTATCCCGCCTGACTTCCAGCAGTGCGGGCAGGATAATGGCAAGCGTTTGCGCGTGATCGATCCCGTACAAGGCCGTCAGCTCATGTCCCATCATGTGCGTGGCCCAGTCCTGCGGAATGCCCGTGCCGATCAGTCCGTTCAACGCCATGGTTGCGCTCCAGTAAAGGTTTGCCCGGGCATCGTAATTATCAGGTTCGGCGATGTTCACCCCGCCGATTTCAATCAGGGTCTTCAGGATTCCCTCTGCCATACGGTCCTGGATCCGGGCATCGACGGGAAACGTAAGATACTGTTCGGTGGTATGCACGAAGGCGTCGACCACGCCGTTGGCAACCTGTATGGCGGGGAGGGTGAAGCTGAGCGTCGGATCCAAAACCGAGAACCGCGGAAAGGTAAGCTCGCTTTTGAGCGGGTATTTCCCATGCTCGTAGCTGACCACGGCCCCGCTGTTCATCTCGGAACCGGTGGCCGGTAAAGTCAGCACTGTGCCAAAGGGAACAGTCGATGGTACCATCTCGAACGGAATCGGCCTGAATCCATAGAAAAGGAGATCGCGCGCATCACCTTTGTAACCTGCCGCGAGGGCGATGAATTTGGTTCCGTCGAGAACCGATCCGCCTCCTACCGCCAGCATGAAACCGATTGATTCACGATGAACGACCTCCACGGCCTTCATCAGGGTTTCATAACGGGGGTTGGGCTCGATACCGCCAAATTCGAGCACGGTGCGACTTCCCAGTATCGTTCTGATCCGGTCGATCAGTCCGCTCTTTTTGGCGCTTCCTCTTCCATAGGTGATCAACACTTTAGCCTGTGCCGGGATCAATTGATCAATCCCTGCCAGTTTATCTCTGCCAAACAATATGCGGGTCGGATTATAATATTCAAAATTATACATATGATTTACTGTTTTTAAGTGTTATAGGTAAAAGGTATACCATTGATTTTTGATTCTGCAAATTTCCGGTAAAAGCGGCAGAAGATAAAATCGAATTTTATCCATATATCGTACCGTAAGGTTGCCACCGCGATAATTTCCTGAAACGTGCTTTCGCCGATCATTTCAAGCTTTACACCCGGGTTCCCCGGACTTATTTTCCGTGGCAACAGGCCGGTACCTCACGGGGTGATTCCATCTTCGGACTGATGTAAGGAATTCCGAGATTCAATCCCCGAAGGATAAATAGGACGCCGATCAGGAGTACAAAATAGGGAACGGCTTTCCGGGCTGTTTCGCGAAACCGCCCCCCGATCATGGCTCCTCCCAGGGTTACCGTCGTCAGAACTGGTACCGTTCCCAGTCCGAAAACCAGCATGTAGAGCGCCCCTCCCAGTGGGGAGGTTGAAAGTACTGCACCCGCTAGTGCGATGTAAACCAGGCCGCAGGGCAGGAGCCCGTTCAGCAGCCCGATCATCAGAACAGAGCCATATGACTGCCGACCAAACCGCTCCCCGAAAACCTTTTTTAATCCGGGAATCCCGTTTCTGAACAGGCCCGACCCATTGCCGGAAAAAGCGAAAAAAGTACCCAGGGCCCATACCACCATGAACAATCCCGCAAGGATCGATACCCACCGCTGAACACCCCACAGGAACAATCCCATACCGGCCAGTCCCAGGATAAATCCAAGCACCGCATAGGTCAGGATCCTTCCCGAATTATAGACCAGCGTCCCCGCTATCCGGGCGCCCCAGGAGGATTGTTTGACGGGCAAGGCAAGGGCGATGGGACCGCACATTCCCGCACAGTGCAGGCTGCCCGCCAGTCCGATTAAAAAAGCCTCTAAAAGAGTCATCATGTGCTATCGGTCTTACTCTGATAAAATTCTATAATTTACCAATATACTTCGGCTGATCAGGTTTGCAAAAAAGTACAAACCTGATCGCTCAGCATCACTGAATCTAAACAGCTTTGCTTTCGCAAACCTGTCAAAATTCAGTATAAATGGAAGATCTTAAGTTTTCAACATATTTAATTGCATAAATATAGGAAATATTTTTCCTGTTTGAATTTTCATATTAATTTTACAGTGGACGTGTGGTGCCAACGCGTAAGGGTGTGGCTTCAGGGTTTATGAAACACGGCACACACGGCTGCTCCGGTTCATTACTGCAATACCAATATTGGCGCTATCCGATGGGTGAAATCAGGAAAATAGTGTTACCAGTCAACGGGATGTTCTGTTACAGTTGCGCGACTGTAATTGAAATTATCCTGGCAAAACTTCCGGGGATCAAATTGGTCAGCGTCGATTACCCGGGCGAAAAGCTTTATGCCGGTTACGATGCCAAAGTGCTCACGCCCCGTGAGATTATAAACAGCATGTCCCGGTACGGCTACACCGTCAGGACCCAGAAAATCGAGATCCCGGTCGAATATAAGCAGGAACAGGAGGTTGCCGGCATCCTGAAGGAGCCTCTTTCGGCCCAACCTGGTATCATTGGTTCATCCTTTGATCCGTCGCGGGGGAACATCTCCCTCGAATACATCCCCGCGGTCTGCACCATCCGCGAAATAATCGGCACTTTGAAAGCCTCCGGCATAGTACCCCGTTATGATGAAGAAGCAGCAATAAAGGAAGCGGAACCCGAATTGCCGACCAGGAAGGCAGGCGCCCGGCAGAAATCCCTGTTTATTTTAGCCTTGGTATTTACCGCTCCCATCATGATTTACAGCATGAGCAGTGAATTCAGACTTTTGGGATTCGAAAACGACCGGTTGGTCCTGTTTGTCATGGCAACCATCGTTCAGTTCGTGGCCGGATGGCAGTTCTACGCGGGTGCCTTTAAAAGTCTCCGGGCGGGTAAAGCCAATATGGATGTGCTCATCATGCTCGGCTCCACTATCGCATATTTATCCAGTACTGCCGTTACTTTCGGACTGATCGGCGATCCCAACGTTTACTTCGAGACCGCTGCCGTGATCATCACCCTGATCCTCCTCGGGAAGTATCTTGAATCGAGGGCCCTCGATAAGTCGGCCGAAGCATTGAAAACCCTGATGGGAATGCGGCCTTCGAGGGCGCATGTAATCCGTGAAGGCATCGAGACAGAAATCCCCGTGGAGTACCTCCGGCCCGGCGACCTGGTTCTGGTCAGGCCCGGTGAACGGGTGCCTGCCGACGGCGTGATCAGCGAAGGACGCTCCTCCGTCGATGAATCGATGATCAGCGGGGAGTTTATGCCGGTGGCAAAAGAACCCGGTGATCCGGTTACCGGGGCCACCATCAACCAGGACGGATTCCTGACGTTCGAAGTGACGAAAACCGGGAAGGACAGCGTTCTTTCGCATATCATCCAACTGGTTCAGGAGGCTCAGGCCAGCAAGGCTCCGATCCAGAAACTCACCGACGAGATCGGCAGCTATTTTGTGCCGGTGGTGATCGGCGTTTCCCTGATGACCTTCGCGGGATGGATCCTCGTCGCACATCAGGATTGGACTGTTGCCATGATCAATGCCATCGCCGTCCTCGTCATCGCCTGCCCCTGCGCGATCGGACTGGCAACCCCTACAGCCGTCATTTCCGGAACCACCAAAGCTGCGGAAAAAGGGATCCTGTTCCGGAACAGCACTGCCCTGGAGAAAGCCGGACGCGTGAATATTGTCGTTCTTGACAAGACCGGGACGCTCACTACCGGGAAACCGGAGGTTAAAGCCGTGACCGGCCTGAATGGCGTTTCCCGCGACCGCGTGCTTGAGCTGGCCGGAATAGCCGAATACGGATCAGAACACCCGGTAGGAAATGCAATTGTGGAGGAGGCGCGGAAAAGAGGTCTCCGTCCCGGCTCACCCGACCGGTTTGAATGCCTGAGCGGGCTGGGTGTGAAAGCGACTGCCAACGGTACCGGGCTTATCATCGGAAATGAAAGGCTGATGAAGGCCGAGGGAATTTCCTGTGAAGGATGCCGCAACGAATCCCTACGGTTGCAACGGGAGGGCCTTACCGTAATCTATGTTGCTGAAAAACCGGATTCTCCGGAGGGTACAGCCGTATTGACCGGTTTGATCGCCCTTTCCGACACCATCCGGGACGGGGCGGAGGAGGCAGTGGCGGATCTTACTAAACTGGGCCTGGAGGTGGTCATGATCACCGGCGACAACCGGGGCGCAGCCGAAGCCGTTGCCCGCCGGCTCGGGATCGACAGGGTCATTGCAGAGGTCTCCCCGGCAGAGAAAGCAAAAGAGGTTCAAAACCTCCAGAACGGTATGAGCGGAGGAATGACCCGACCGGTGGTGGCCATGGTAGGCGACGGCATCAATGATGCACCTGCGCTGGCACAGGCCGATGTCAGCATCGCCATCGGCACGGGAACCGATGTCGCCATGTCGGTATCCGGAATCACCCTCATCAGCGGCGATCCCCGCGGAATCGCCCGTGCCATTTCACTGTCGCGGCTTACCGGCCAGACCATCATACAGAATCTTACCTGGGCCCTGTTTTATAACATCGCCCTGATTCCCATTGCAGCTTACGGATTGCTGAGCCCCATGTTCGCAGCCGGGGCCATGGCATTCAGCTCCCTCTTTGTCGTGACGAACAGCCTGCGGATGAGAAAATTCAAAATGCCGGAATTTACCCTTCCGAAATCTTTTCTCCGGGAGGTCATGGAACTGACACCCCGGGTGCTGGCGCCTGCCGCCGCATTGGCCGTCCTGATCATCCTCCCCATGGCCGCAATGCCCGGCAACTCGGAGATCAAAGGTGTTCTCCCTACTACCATGACCCCTTTGCTGATGATGGTGATGGCATTGGCCAACGGATTGATCGCCATCTCCTATGCCTCCATCCCCGTCTTCCTGATCGCCTTCACACGGAAACGGAAAGACCTGCCTTTTTCATGGGCCATCGTGCTGTTCGGGGCATTTATCCTGGTTTGCGGAACCACACACTTTGTCCACATCGTAGGCCTGTGGCGGAATGTCGACTGGTACCAGGCGATCATTGATTCCCTGTGTGCCGTCATCTCGCTTGCAACCGCCGTGATCGTTTGGCCCCTGCTTCCAAAGTTATTGGCCATACCCAGTCCGGAACAGCTCAGAATGATGAACCGGGAGCTCCGGGATGAAAAGATCAAACTGGAACATACCCAGATAGAATTGCAAAAGGCTTACGCCGAAGTGGAACAACGGGTTAAAGAACGGACGGCCGAACTGGTGGTGGTCAACGAATCGCTTCATGCAGAGATCGCCGAACGCAAACATGCCGAAGAAGAATTAAGGGTCAGCGAGGAAAAATTCAGACTCTACTTCCAGAATTCACCGCTCGGAAAATCGATTACCGGACTCGACGGCACGATAAGGGTTAACAGGGCGTTTTGCAATATACTGGGATATTCGAAAGGTGAGCTGGAGCGTATCAAATGGAGCCAGCTGACCCATCCCGACGACCTGGAACGAAGCAACCAGGCAGTAGAGGCGCTGATGTCGGGGAAAGAGGAAAGCATGAATTTCGAGAAACGTTATATCCATAAAAACGGTCAGATCGTCTGGACAGAGGTCAATGTATTTTTGCAACGCGACCACCACGGACTGCCTGTATTCTTTATCACATCCATCAACGATATCACCCAACGCAAACAACAGGAAGAGGAGATCAGAAAGCTCAACACCGACCTGGAACAAAGGGTCATTGAACGGACCCGTCAGTTGGAAAGCATCAATAAAGAGCTGGAGGCCTTCAGCTACTCGGTATCTCATGACCTCAGGGCCCCGCTTCGCAGCATCGACGGATGGAGCCTCGCATTGTACGAGGATTATAATGATACTTTGGATGAAAAAGGGAAAGGGTTTATCGACCGGGTACGAAAGGAGTCGCAGCGAATGGGACATCTGATCGATGACCTTTTGCAGTTGTCACGGGTGACCCGAAGCGAAATGCATCGGATCGACGTCGATCTCTCTTCGCTTGCAAACACCATTGCATCCCGATTGCTGGAAACCTATCCGGACCGGAAAATCGAAATGGTGATCCGGCCCGGACTGGTTGCGACCGGTGACCCTGTTATGATCGAAGTCATGCTGACCAACCTGCTTGACAATGCCTGTAAATTTACCCGGAAACAACAGGAGGCAAAGATCGAATTCGGACAGGCCGAACCGGATCCGGAACATCCCTATTTCGTTCGCGACAATGGCGTGGGATTCGATATGACATACGCGGGAAAGCTTTTCACTGCCTTCCAGCGGATGCACAAACAATCTGAATTCCCGGGTACCGGTATCGGACTGGCAACGGTTCAGCGGATTGTCCACCGCCACGGGGGCAGGATCTGGGCAGAAGCACGCCCTTCGGAGGGAGCCACTTTTTACTTTACTTTAGACTCAAAACACCAGGAAGAGCCGTAGCGGATTTTCTGTTTACCTTGTGACCGGCTTCCTGCATATTGAAACATTTTAATAAAAACAGCTGTTCATGATGACTAAAAAAATCCTGCTTGTCGAAGACAATCCAAGCGATATCGAACTGACCCTGAGGGCCTTCGAACGGCAAAAAATCGGCAACGAGATCATCGTTGCGGAGGATGGCAAAGAGGCGCTGGATTACCTGTTCGGCACCGGGGAATACTCCGGTCGCGATATTTCGGAACAACCGACAGTGATCCTGTTAGACCTGAATCTCCCGCTGATCGACGGAAAGGAGGTTTTGCGGCAGATCAGGTCCAGTGAGCTGACCCGACGCCTCCCCGTGGTCATTCTGACCTCTTCGAAGGAAGAACAGGATGTGACACAGAGTTATGACCTGGGGGTTAACAGCTATATCAGGAAGCCGGTCGACTTCAACCAGTTTTCCGAGGCCGTCAGGCAGCTTGGCTTATACTGGCTTGTCATCAATGAACCACCACCATCAAAATAAGTATCCATGCAGCAACACCTGAATGTTCTGATCATTGAAGACAACGAAAACGATGCGGATCTTGTCATCAGGCACCTTGAAAAAGCCAATATGGCCGGACGTGTCCGGAGGGTCGAATCGGCCGACGAACTGAAAGAAGCTTTACAGTCGGGGCAATGGGATGTTGTGATCGCCGATTATTCGCTGCCTCAGTTCAATGCGCTGGCAGCTTTGAAAATTGTTCGGGAAACCGACACGGATATCCCGTTTATCGTGGTTTCGGGAACCATGGGAGAAGAGACTGCCGTGATGATCATGAAATCAGGTGCCCAGGATTACATCATGAAAGACAACCTGACCCGGTTGATTCCGGCTATCAGCCGGGAGTTGACCGAGGCAAAGAACCGGAGGGACCACCGGATCGCTTTAATTGCCCTGCGTGAAAGCGAAGCAAAATTCAGGGCGGTGTTCGAAAATTCGGTTGACGCGATCGGTGTCTCTTTAGACGGGAATATAGGATTCACCAATCCCTCCTTTACCCACCTTTTCGGATTTAACAACCAGCAGGAGATGCAGGGAAGTCTGGTTACCGATTTGATTGCTCCGTCGGAAAAGGAACGCGTAGGCTCCTATATCAAAAACAGGGGCGCCGATCCAGGCGTGCCCAATAGTTACACTACCCGTGGTCTGAGAAAGGATGGTACAGAGTTCGACATGGATGTCAGGGTCTCTACCCTCGAGATGGAAAATATCAGATACACCCTCGTGATTTTAAGGGATATAACCCAACGGATACAGGAACAACAGGAGCTCATCAGAGCAAGGCAGGTCGCCGAAGATGCCGACCGGTTCAAGTCGACCCTCATGATGAACCTCAGCCATGAGATCCGCACCCCTATGAATTCCATCCTCGGTTTCTCCACGATCATCAGCAATGAAGCCGAAAATGATGAAATCCGTGAAATGGCTGCGAGAATGAACACTTCCGGGATCAGGTTGATGAAGACCCTCGATGACATTATGGAACTGACGCAACTGCAATCCGGTATCGATGCAGTTAACCAGGTTCAGGCCGATCTCAGAGCATCGCTGGAACAACTGATCGAAGCGTTCCGGGACCGGGCGAAGGCGAAAAAACTGAACCTCGTTTACCGCGACGACGGGATGGTGAACTTGTTGCTGGCAAAGAATTTAATCAACAAAGCCCTGGGCGAAATCATCCTCAATGCCATCAAATTCACCGATAACGGCGAAGTCAGAGTGGAACTTTCACGGATTCAGGAAGGACCGGCTGATATGGCAGAGATCCGGGTGAGCGACACCGGCATCGGGATCGCCCGGGAGCACCATGAACTCATCTTTGAGTCCTTCAGACAGATCAGCTCCGGGTATGGAAGAAAATATGAAGGTACCGGTCTTGGCCTGACCATTGCAAAAAAGATCATCGAGTTGCTCGGCGGCGTCATCACGCTCGAAAGCGAACCCGGGAAGGGTTCGAACTTTTTTATCCGGTTCCCGTTACCCAACCGGCAAGAATATGCTGTTACGGAAAACCTGAAGCAGATTTCTGTAAAAGCGACTTCCGGCACAGGAGCAGCAAAGGCCAGGACCGGGAGGCCTCTCATCCTGTTGGTCGAAGACAATGAGGACAACATCCTGTTGGCGACTCAGTTCTGCAAAAATGCATACGATGTAACCGCGGCCACCTGCGGGGAGGAGGCATTAGAACTTGCAGCTCAGAATGTTTACGACCTGATCCTGATGGATATCAACCTGGGTTCCGGAATGGACGGGCTGACGGCCGCAAAAAAGATCAAATCATTTGATCATTACCGCAATGTTCCCATTGTAGCCATGACCGGCTACACCCTCCAAACCGATAGAACAAGGATCTTGTCGGCAGGTTGCGATTATTACCTTGCGAAACCTTTTACCCGGAACGAGATTCTCGACTGTATCGGCAATATTCTCGGTAAAACGTGAGGAACTTCCCGGGGAAAAAGGCGTTGTTTTATGTCAGATAAAAATATTGAAAGAGTCCTGACTCCGGGAACCGTCAGCGCCGGACTTATCCTTGCCGCAGGTTTTTCGGAACGGATGGGCACACCCAAAGCCCTGCTGATGTGGGACAGGTCCATGACGTTCCTGAAGAAGATCATCCTGGAGTTCCTGAGCGCAGGTTGTGACCCGGTGGTCTGCATGGTAAACAGTCTGGTTTTGCCTCATTGCAGCAGTCTGGAATCCATTCCCCGTGTGAAAATAATCCTCAACGAACATCCCGAATGGGGCCGTATGCACTCGGTCAGGCTGGGATTGGAACACGCGGGCGGTCGCCCGTACTGCCTTTTACACAATGTCGACAATCCTTTTATCCACGAAACGATCCTGCGGAAAATTCTTGATTCCGCCAACCCCGGATCATGGTGCGCTCCGGAGTATAAGGGAAAGGGCGGTCACCCGGTTCTCCTGACTGCAAGGATCATGGATCATATCTTGCAGTCGACCTGCCTACCAACGACCCTTGAGGAGGTCTTGGGTTCATTTCCAAAAAAAACGGTGAAGATGGAGGATGATCTTATCCTGAGAAACATCAATACCCCCGGCGATTACCGAAAGTACCGGAGATACTGCGACGATGGCGGAAATCCGTGGCAGCAAACGAAACAATGATCCCTGACAATGCAGGATCACCCGGCAGCCCGGTTATTCTTCACATCGATCAGCTTTGCCAGGATGCTGACGGCAATCTCGGCCGGAGTAATGGCGTTGAATTTGATTCCAATGGGCATGTCGACCCGGTCGATCTCCGCTTTTGTCAGGGTGTTCTTCTCCAGAAACTCCGACCGGAGCTTCTCAATCTTTCTTTTGCTGCCAATCAATCCGATGTAAGCAACATCTTTTTTACCGACCGCGGCGAGCACCTCCTCATCCATTTCATGATTCGGGGTCACAATGACCAGGTAGCAATCACGATCGAACGAAATTTCATTTACCGCATCCAGGTAAGGTTTACAGATCATCTGGTAGGCGGCATTCCTGTCGGTCGCGGGAAGATCGGTTCGCCAGTCGACCACGAAAGTATCAAAATCCAGGTCGGATGCATACCGTGCGAGAATCCTCCCGATATGGCCTGCACCGAAAATGTACAGCCTGGGAGGTTTTGAAACCGGTTCCATGTAAATAGTGACGGTTCCCCCGCAGGTCATCCCAAGATCTTTCTGAAGGTCATATGTTATCGTACGGGGCATCTTTGCCCGGATACAATCAAGTGCATCCCCGATGGCGCGTTTTTCCAACCCGCCCCCACCCACGGTACCTTCGATACGGCCATCGCCGTAAACGATCATTTTTGCTCCCGTCTTTCCGGGAACGGAGCCGCTGTTCCCGGTCACGATGCACAATGCCGCGGATCCCTCTTCCTGGGTACAGTTTCCGATTTTTACCCAAATATTATTCATACATCCATTAAATGATTGTACTGATTCTTTTCGCATTCCGATTCACCGCTTTCAGGATAAGAACTTGAGCCATGGTATGGTGGCAATTGCAAAGAAGTGGTTAACCCGATCACAACAATTTTCCGGTGGGTGTTTCCGGTTCAATTCCCATGATTTTATAAAATTTCCCGATTGCATCCGGATTATCTGCCAATACTGTCAGCCTGTCGCCCTTTTCAAGTTTTGTGACACCGTCAGGGGTGATATATTTGCCCGAACGTTCAATGGAAGTCACCGTTATCATCCCTGCGAATGAAAGATCAACCATCGATTTTCCCAGGCAGGGGCAATTCGGTTCGATGGTTGTCTGAACCATAATGGATTTTCCTTTCAAGGTCAGCTCCTTCTCAAAGGTCGAATTTTTTCTGATCTGCGCGGGCAGCGACAATTTCAGCCATTTGGCGACGATTGGCAAAGTGGTTCCCTGCAGCAGGATGGAGGAGATGGAAATAAAGAAAACCAGGTTAAAGATGATATTTGACTTTTCGACACCGGCCGTCAGGGGATAGGTGGCCAGGACAATGGGAACCGCTCCCCTTAACCCGACCCAGGACACAAAAATCCTTTTTCTATTGCTGATCTTAAAGGGCAAAAGGCACAAATAGACACTCAGCGGGCGCGCAATAAAAATCAACATCAGCGATATTAACAGGCCGATTCCTATGAAGGGGATCAACTGCCGCGGAAAGACCAGCAACCCGAGTGTAATGAACATGATACCCTGCATGAGCCAGGCCTGCCCGTCGAAATGTTTGATCAGGCTTTTCTTATGGATAAAATTCCGGTTGCCTAAAACGCAGGCCGAAATATACACCGAGAGAAATGCATTTCCACCGATAAAGTCGGTAAATGCAAAGGTGAATATCATCAGCGTGATCAACAGTACGGCATAGAGGCCATCGTAATCGAGCCTGATCCAGTTAATAATCTTGCACATGATCCGTCCCATCAGGTAACCGATTACCG